>JAJDVH010000091.1 GCA_022826185.1 Alphaproteobacteria bacterium | reverse complement strand
GGAAGAGGACGCTATGACAGGCATACGAAACGAGCCCAGCCGAAAAAGGACATCTGGCTGCGACCGCTCCGCAAGGACTGGAAGCGGACGCTCAATCGCTGAATCCATCACCCTCATCACCGCGTGACCGAACGCTTTCATGCTCGCAAGCACCCGTGCCCGTCCGGGAAGCAGAACTCGATCGGGCGCGCCTTCCGCTATTTCAAGATGCTTTGAAGCCGGGCCGGAAAGAACCCCGCAGCACGCCCGATGGGCATTTCGTTATACCGCTTCCGCATGCTTCAGGCGGCTGCGAGGGGTTCGATACCGGACAGGTCGAGGGTCTCGCGGGCCCGGGCGAGGTCGCAGGCGCGCTGCAGGTTCATCCAGAACTCCGCGGTATTGCCGAAGAACTTCGAGAGGCGCATCGCGGTGTCCACGCTCACCGAGGTTTCGCCCTTCACGAGACGCTCGATCCGCGTCCGGGGCACGCCCAGGCGTTTTGCGAGCGCGGGCGCGCTCATCCCGAGCGGCTCCAGGTAGAAGAGAGCAAGCACCTCCCCCGGATGAGACGGATTTTTCAACAAGGTCATCCGGATTCCCTTCAGTGGCAGTCCACGATCTCGACGTTTACCGCCCCGCCGCCCTCAAATCTCGTCGCCGTATCCGTAGTCCCGGTCCAGCCGCTTGCCCATGGCGCGGGCGTGGGGGGCGCCTTCGGCTATGAGGGCGAGCACATAATCGTCGTCCGGCAGGCCGGCGGCGGCGGCGAGCATCCGCACCTCGTCCAGCAGCGCGCCCTCGGGCGGCAGCACGGGCGCGGGCAGCGAGACCGCCTCGCGCTCCGGCGGCGGACCTTCTTCCAGCGCCGGCCGGCGGTTCCGCCATTCGGTGGCTTCCTCGAAGGCCTGGCCGGCCGCCAGCACCACCCGGTCGTGGAAGGGGGCCGCGGCAATCTGCACGCCGAGCGGCAGGCCGCTTTCCGAGAAGCCGGCCGTGATCGTCAGCGCCGGCCCGCCGGTCACGTCGAAGGGGGTGGTAATGCTGGGGTACAGCCAGAAATTCGCGGTGTCGTGAGCGTCGAGGCGCGGCGCGGGGCCGGTGGCCGACGGCGCGATCAATATGTCGAAGCGTTCATAGACCGGCTCCATCGCCCGTCTGAGCTGCCGCCAGCGCCGGTGCGCGGCGATGTAGTCCTGCGAGGTGTAGCAGACCGCGCCGAGCGCGCGGGAGAGGAAGTCCTGCCCGAAATCGCGCGGTCGGGTCTGAAGGTCGCGCCGGTGGACGTTGAAGAGCTCGCTCTCGGCTATGGTGATCTTGACGTCGTACCAGTCCTGCACCGGCGGCATGCGGGCGGTCTCCACGCTTGCGCCGAGGCTGCGGAAGACGTCCGCCATGTGTTCGCAGGCTGCGACCATCTCCGGCGCGCATGTCAGGTCCTCCTCCCAATAGTGGCGCAGCAGGCCGACGCGGAGCCCGGCCATCGAAGGCGGCGCGGGGCGCTGCGGGCGGGTCGAGGAGCGCGGGTCCTCCGGGTCGTGGCCGGCCAACACATCGAGCAGCAGCGCGCAGTCCTCCGCCGTCCAGGCAAGCGGCCCGCAATGGTCGAAGGTGAAGGAGTTGGGGATGACGCCGCGCCGGCTGACCAGCCCGTAGCTCGGCATCAGCCCCGCAACGCCGGAAAGCGCCGCCGGGCCTCTTATGGAGCCGCCCGTGTCGGTGCCGAGCGCGCCCAGGCACAGCCCCGCCGCCACCGCGACGCCGGAGCCGCTCGACGAGCCGCCGGAGAAATGGTCGGTGTTCCACGGGTTCCGGGCGGGCGGCCAGGGCAGGTCGAAGCTCGGGCCGCCATGCGCGAACTCGTGCGTGGCGAGCTTGCCGGTGATGACGGCGCCCGCCGCCCTCAGCCGGCGCACCGTCTCGGCGTCTTCCGCCGGCACGCGGTCCTGCCGGGTCTTCGAGCCGCCCGCCGTCAGCACGCCGGCGGTGTCGTAGATGTCCTTGAGCGCGACGGTGACGCCGTGCAGCGGCCCGCGCCTGCGTCCGGCGGCGATCTCCGCATCCGCCGCCCTGGCGTCCGCCAGCGCGCTTTCCGCCATCACCGTCAAATGGCTGTTCAGCCGCGCGTCATGGGCCTCGATCCGCGCGAGCGTCGCCTCCACCAGCTCGACCGACGACAATTGCCCCGCCGCAACGGCCCGCGAGGCCCCGGCAAGCGTGAGACTGGCGAAATCGACCATGCTGCTCTGCCCTTTCCCGTTCGAGCGATGGAGCCGCCATTATGCCCGGAAAGGCGGCAAAGGCCGCGCGGTATTCCGTGGAGCGCGTCATCGGCGGCTGCGGGGCGCCGATTGGAGACATGCCGGAGAACCGGAGCAGCCGGTGAGCGCTGCTTTCCTTATGCAATCGGTCCGGGCGAAGGTACCGGCTGGATACAGGGCCCCGGCTACTCCGCGGGAGCGGGCGGCGGCGCGAGTCCGTCATTGCGCCCCAGATGCAAGTGCAGCATCCCCTCGATCCGCGAAAGCCGCTCGCCCTGCTCGCGCAGCACCTCGTGAATGCCGTCGATTCTCTGGTGAATGCCGTCGATCCGCTCGTGAACGCCGTCGAAACGGGCCTCGATTCCGTCCATCCGGGCATCCATCTGGTTCATGCGGGCGTCGATCCGGGCGTCCATCGCTTCCAGGCGGGCCTCGAACCGGTCCATGCGGGCGTTCATGTCGGCGCGCAACTCCCGCCCCTCGGCGCGCAGCCGCTCCCGGTCCTCCTTCGCCTCCCGGAGGCCGGCGGACAGGTCGGCGCGGAAATCGGCGCGCAGCGCGCGGTGGCTCTGCCAGAGCAGCCCGGCAAGCGTCGCGCCCACCGCCAGTATCGCGATCATCTCCGGCGTCAACGGCCCGTTCCCGCTCCCCCGAATGCCGGAGGAACCCTATACGCCCCCGCCGGCCGCCGCAAGGCGGGGCCGCGCGCCGGGCTTGACCGGCCGGCGGGCGCGCGCCACGAATGGCGCGGCTGGAAAACCGGAGGGCAGGCATGCGCTGGGCGCGGATCGAGACGGCGGACGGACCCCGCTACGGCATCGTCGAGGGGGACAGCATCGCAACCGTCGAGGGGTCCCCCTTCGACGGGCATGCGCCAACCGGAGAGCGGGTCGCGCTGGACGCCGCCCGATTCCTGCCGCCGGTCGTGCCGCCGACCTTCTACGCCGCCGGCCTCAATTATCCCGAGCACGCCGTGGCGGCGGCCAACAAGCGCGGCGAGGTCCCGTCCCTGCCGGAGACCGCCGATATCGGCTACCGCGCCGTCAACGCGCTTACCGGCCACCGACAGCCCATCGTGATCCCGGCGGACGCGACAGAGCGCGTGCAATACGAGGCCGAGTTGGTGGCGGTGATCGGCAGGACGGCGCGCAATATCCGCGAGGACGAGGTGCGCGGCCACCTGCTTGGCTACACCATCGGCAACGATGTTTCGGAGCGCCACTGGCAGGCGCATGACCGCACCCTCTGGCGCGCGAAGAACACCGACAGCTTCGCGCCGATGGGGCCCTGGATCGATACGGAATTCGATCCGGCAGGGACCGAGACGATCGTGCGGCTGAACGGCGAGGAGACAATCCGCTTCGCCACGGACTCGATGATCTTCTCCGTCGAGACCTTCATCGCCCGCATGTCCCGCTATCTGACGCTGGCGCCGGGCGATGTGGTCTGGATGGGCACCGAGGGCGCCGGGCCGAACATGAAGCACGGAGACCTCTGCGAAATCGAGATCGCCGGGCTCGGCACCCTCTCCAACCCGGTAATCCGCGAAGGCATGTAGGCCTCTTTCCGACGAAGGCTGTCCGATGACGACTCCCACAGTGATTCCCACCCTCCGCTACCGCGACGCCCGCGCGGCGCTGGACTGGCTCTGCCGCGCCTTCGGCTTCGAGCGCCACCTCGTCGTCGAGGGCGAGGGCGGCGCGATCGAGCATGCCCAGCTGACCTTCGGCCACGGCATGGTCATGCTGGGCCAGGCCCGCGACGGGGATTATGACAGCCGCATGGTCTCGCCCGGCGAGATCGGCGGCCGCCAGACCCAGTGCCCCTACCTGATCGTGGCCGATGTGGACGCGCACCACGCCCGCGCCGAAGCCGCCGGGGCGGAAATCGTCATGGCCCCGGAAGACCAGCCCTATGGCGGCCGGCTCTACAGCGCCCTCGACCCGGAGGGGCATCTCTGGAATTTCGGCTCCTACGACCCCTACGCCGACGCGCCCTGACCCCCCGCCGAACGACCCGATCCCGGCGCGCCGCCGCAAGCGCGAAGGAGACGCCATGACCATCTCTTCCGTCCTGATCGCGAACCGGGGCGAGATCGCCATACGCATCGCGCGCGCCGCCGCCGATCTCGGCCTGCGTTCGGGCGCGGTCCATTCGGAGGACGATGCCGCCTGCCTGCACACCCGCATGGCCGACGAGGCGCATCCCCTCACCGGAACGGGACCGGCGGCCTATCTGGACATAGAGCAGATCGTGAAGACCGCGGGCGACGGCGGCTACGACGCCGTCCATCCGGGCTACGGCTTCCTCTCGGAGCGCGCCGAGTTCGCCGAGGCCTGCGCGGAGGCCGGCCTGTGCTTCATCGGCCCGGACCCGGACCACCTCCGCCTCTTCGGGGACAAGGCGGAAGCGCGCAAGGCGGCGCGCGCGGCGGACGTGCCCGTCCTGGGGGGCATCGACCGCGCGGTATCGCTGGCGGAGGCCCAGGCCTTCTTCGGCTCGCTCGGGACCGGCGGCGCCATGATGATAAAGGCGCTCGCGGGCGGCGGCGGAAGAGGCGCGCGCGCCGTGTTCGAGGCCGGCGAGGTCGAGCCGGCCTGGGCGCGCTGCCGTTCCGAGGCGCAGGCCGCCTTCGGCTGCGGCGACGTTTATGTCGAGGCGTTCATCCCCCGCGCCCGGCATATCGAGGTCCAGATCCTCGGCGACCGAACCGGCCATGCCGTGCATCTCGGCGAGCGCGAATGCAGCGTCCAGCGCCGCTACCAGAAGGTCGTCGAGACTGCGCCCGCGCCCGGCCTCGACCCCGGTCTGCGCCGCGACATGACGGAAGCCGCCGTGCGCCTCGCGCAGTCGGTGGGCTATGTCAATCTCGGCACCTTCGAGTTCCTGGTGGATGCCGGCGAAAGCCCCGAAGGAACAGGCTTCTTCTTCATCGAGGCCAACGCAAGGCTGCAGGTCGAGCATACGGTGACGGAGGCCGTTACCGGCGTCGATCTGGTCGAGGCGCAGTTCCGGCTGGCCGGCGGCGCGACGCTCGCCGAGCTCGGCCTCGACGACCCGGCCGCCGCCCGCCCGCGCGGCCACGCCATCCAGGCGCGCATCAACATGGAGACCGTGGCCCCCGACGGCGCGGTGCGTCCCGAGTCCGGGCTGATCGAGGCCTATGAAGCGCCGAGCGGGCCCGGCGTGCGGGTGGACGGCTTCGGCTATGCCGGCTACCGCACCAGCACCGCCTTCGACTCCCTGCTCGCCAAAACGATCTGCCACGCGCCTTCGCCCGCCTTCGCGGATGCGGCGGCGCGGACCCGGCGCGCGCTCGCCGAATTTCGCATTGAGGGCGTCGGAACCAACATCCCCTTCCTGATGAACGTGCTCGCGCATGAGGATTTCGTCGCCGGGCGGACCCACACGCGCTGGGTCGAGGAGCAGAACGCGGCGCTCGCCGCCCCGCCGGAAGGGTTGCGGCCCCGCTTCGCCGCGGGCGCAGCGGTGCCAGCGAACGGCGAGGACGGGTTCGCCGGGGCCCGGGTGGACAGCACGGACCCGCTGGCGCTGTTCGACCACGACCGGGCCGTGAAGGCCGCCGAGGCCGGGCGGGAGCGGCGGCAGCCGCCCGAGCCCGAGGGCCTTGTCGGCGTGGCCTCGCCCATCCAGGGCACCATCGTTGCGCTCTTGGTTGCGGAGGAGGACCGGGTGCTCGCGGGCCAGCCGGTCGCCGTGGTCGAGGCGATGAAGATGGAGCACGAGATCAGGGCCGAGCGCGCCGGAACGGTCCGCCGGGTGACGATGAGCGAGGGCGACGTGGTCCGCGAGGGCTGGCCCATCGCCTTCGTCGAGCCGGCGGAGGTCGGCGGCGAATTTGTCGAGGATGGCGGGGAGGCGGACCCGGACTTCATCCGTCCGGACCTGGAGGAGGTGATCGGGCGCCACGCCCACACGCTGGACGAGAACCGCCCGGAGGCCGTCGCCCGGCGGCACGGGCGGGGCTACCGGATGCCGCGCGAGAACATCGACCGGCTGGTCGATCCCGGCTCCTTCCAGGAATACTGGCCGCTGCTGACCGCGCTCCAGCACCAGCGCTACGACATCGAGACGCTGAGGCGGAAATATCCCGCCGACGGCGTGGTGGCGGGCACGGCCTCGATCAACGGCTCGGACTTCGACGACGAGCGCTCGCGGGCCGTCGTCGTGCATTACGACTACACCGTGCTGGCCGGCACCCAGGGGCGGCGCAACCACTACAAGCAGGACCGGATGTTCGAGCTGGCGCACCGCTTCCGCCTGCCGGTAGTCCTGTTCTCGGAGGGCGGCGGCGGGCGGCCCGGCGACGACAATACCGGCCCGCGCGTCGCCTTTGACACGGACACCTTCACCACCTTCTCCAGGCTGAGCGGCCTCGTGCCGATGGTCGGCATCAACAACGGCCGCTGCTTCGCGGGCAACACCGCCCTGCTCGCCTGCTGCGACGTCATCATCGCAACGAAAAGCTCCACCATCGCCATGGGCGGCCCGGCGATGATCGAGGGCGGCGGCCTCGGCGTCTATACGCCGGAGGAGGTCGGGCCGATGGACTTCCAGGTGCCGAACGGCGTGGTCGATATCCTCGTCGAGGACGAGGACGAGGCGGTCGATACCGCCAAGCGCTACCTCTCCTATTTCCAGGGGCCCATCGACCGCTGGGAGGAAGGCGGCGACCAGCGCATGCTCCGCCATGCGGTGCCGGAGAACCGGGTGCGGCTCTACGACATGCGCGAGATCATCCGCACGCTTGCGGACAGGGACTCGGTGCTGGAGCTGCGCGAGAAGTTCGGCATCGGCATCATCACCTGCCTCATCCGCATCGAAGGCCGCCCGATGGGCGTCATCGCCAACAATCCGCACCATCTGGCCGGCGCGGTGGACTCCGACGGCGCGGACAAGGGCGCGCGCTTCCTGCAGCTTTGCGACGCCTTCGACATTCCGGTGCTGAGCCTGATGGACTGCCCCGGCATCATGGTCGGCCCGGACCACGAGCGCACGGCGCTGGTCCGCCATTGCACGCGGCTGTTCAACACCGGCGCGAACCTCAGCGTGCCGATGTTCGGCGTCATCGTCCGCAAGGCCTACGGGCTGGGCGTGCAGGCCATGTGCGGGGCGAGCGCGCTGGTGAGCTTCTGCATGGTGGCGTGGCCGACGGCGGAGTTCGCCGGCATGAACATCGAGGGCGCGGTGAAGCTGGGCTTCCGGCCCGTGCTGGCGGCCATCGAAGGCGCGGAAGAGCGCAAGGCCGAGTTCGACCGCCGGGTTGCGGACGCCTATGAGCGCGCCCGCGCCGTCAATGCCGCGGCCGGCGGGGGCCTCGACGATGTCATCGACCCGGCGGAAACGCGGCGCTGGATATCGAACAGCCTGAAGCGCCTGCCGCCCGTGCCGCCGCGCGAGGACAAGAAATACGCCTTCATCGACACCTGGTGAGCGAAGAGCGGACGGGCTTGCCCCCCGGCGCGGCTATGAGTGAATATCGAACCGGCGGCCGCCGTCAGGCCCGCCGCAGCCCCCACCTTCCCTGGAGAAACGACCGATGAATACCGTCCAGCATTTCGTTTCCGGAGCGCTCTGGTCCGGCGCCTCGGCGCGGACCGGCGATGTCTTCAACCCGGCGACCGGCGCCGTGGCCGCGAAGGTCCGCATGGCGACGGCGGCGGACGTGGACCATGCGGTCGCCGCCGCCCGCAGGGCGCAGCCGGCATGGGGCGCCACGCCGCCGGCGCGGCGCGCGGCGGTGATGTTCGAGTTCCGCAACCTGCTCAACAGGCACACGGACGAGCTCGCCGGGATGCTCTCGGCCGAACACGGCAAGACGATCTCCGATGCGAAGGGCGAGCTTGCGCGCGGCATCGAGGTGGTGGAGTTCGCCTGCGGCATCCCGCAGCTGCTGAAGGGCGAATATTCCGAAGGCGTGGCGGCCGGCATCGACAGTTTCGCCATCCGCCAGCCGGTGGGCGTCGTGGCGGGCATCACGCCGTTCAACTTCCCGGCCATGGTGCCGCTCTGGATGTATCCGGTCTCGATCGCCTGCGGCAACGCCTTCGTGCTGAAGCCCTCCGAGCGCGACCCGTCCGTGGCGGTGCGCATCGCCGAACTGCTCAGCCAGGCCGGGCTGCCGGACGGCGTGATGAATGTGGTGAACGGCGACAAGGAGGCCGTGGACGCGATCCTGGACCATCCGGACATCGACGCGGTCAGTTTCGTCGGCTCCACCGCCATCGGCCAGTACATCTATGCCCGCGGCGCGGCCTCGGGCAAGCGTGTGCAGGCGCTCTGCGGCGCGAAGAACCATCTCGTCGTCATGCCCGATGCCGATATGGGGCAGGTCGCGGACGCGCTGATGGGCTCCGCCTACGGTTCGGCCGGCGAGCGCTGCATGGCCGTCTCCGTCGCGGTCCCCGTTGGCGAGGACACCGCGGACCGGCTGGTCTCGACCCTCAAGCCGCGCGTCGAGAGCCTCAAGGTCGCGCCCTATACCGACCCCTCGTCGGAGATGGGCCCCGTCATTACGGGCCAGAGCCTCGAGCGCATCCGCGGGCTCATCGCCGAGGGCATCGACGCCGGCGCGGAACTGGTGGTGGACGGGCGCGGCCTCAAGCTGCAGGGCTATGAGGACGGCTTCTTCATGGGCGGCTGCCTGTTCGACCGGGTGACGACCGACATGTCGATCTACCGCCAGGAGATTTTCGGCCCCGTGCTCTCGGTCGTGCGGTCGCCCGACTACGAGAACGCCGTCGGGATCATCAACGCGCACGAATACGGCAACGGCGCGGCGATCTTCACCCGCGACGGCGATGCGGCGCGCGACTTCTTCACCCGCGTCAAGATCGGCATGGTGGGCGTGAACGTGCCCATCCCCGTCCCGGTCGCCTACCACTCCTTCGGCGGCTGGAAGCGCTCCCTGTTCGGCGACCACTATGTCCACGGCATGGAGGGCGTGCGCTTCAACACCCGCCTGAAGACGATGACCACCCGCTGGCCGGAAGGCATAAGGGAAGGCGCCGTGTTCAGCTTCCACGCGGGAAGCGAAACCAGAAATTAGAGCGGTATCCGGCCGATTTGAAACGGGCGGCGGCTGCCCTTCGATACGCGCCCCCTTCGACAAGCTCAGGTCAGGCTGCCGACGCGGCCGCTACTCGGGGTGGGGGCGGAACTCCGGGCACTCCCTCATCCCGGGCAGCGGCGCAGCCGCGTATCGAGGGACGGCCGGACTTTCGTTTCAGTCTGAAGGGGTTCTGCTCCGGAGCGGCGGCACAAGCGTCACCCCGGACGGCGCGTCAGCGCCGATCCGGGGTCCAGCCCTGGTTCTCGCGGCGGCCCCGGATGGGGGGCCGGGGCGACGGTTGGGGGGCCTCCTGTGTTGTCCTACCGCGCCTTGAGGGGCGCTGCGCCGAGATGCATGCCGGCGTCCGAGATCAGGATTTCGCCGGTGATGTTGACGTCGCCGCAGAGCAGCCACACCGCGGCCGCCGCCATGTCCTCCGGCGTGCCGGCCCGCTTGAGCGGCGTCGCCGCCTCCGTGTTGGCCACCATCTTGTCGTAGCCCTCGCCCATCTTCTCCCGCCACCAGCGGCCGGTGATGAAGCCGGGCGCCACCGTGTTGACCCGGATTTCCGGGGCGAGCGCGCGCGCCAGCGAAAGCGTCAGCGTGTTGAGCGCGCCCTTGGAGGCCGCATAGGCGATGGAGCTGCCCACGCCCATCACGCCCGCAATCGACGAGATGTTGACGACGCTGCCCCGGCCCTGCGACTTCATCTGCGCCGAGGCCGCGCGCGTCATCAGGAAGGCGCCGACCACGTTGACGCTGTAGATGCGCTGGAAGTCCTCCTGGGAGAGCGTGTCGAAATCGTTGCCGGGCCGGAACACGGTGGTGCCCGCGCTGTTGATGAGGCCGTCGATCCGGCCCCAGCGCGACACGGCCTCCGCCGCAAGGCGCTGGCAGTCCTCGTCGCTCGCCACGTCGCCCTGCGCCGCCGCGGCGTCGCCTCCGGCCTCCCGGCAGGCGGCCGCCACCGCCTCCGCCTCGTCCCGGCTGCGGGAGTAGTTGACCAGCACATTCGCGCCGTCCCCGGCAAGCTGCTGCGCGGCAGCGGCCCCGACGCCCGTGCCCGCTCCCGTCACGATGACGGTCCGGCCCTTCATGTCCATGCGTTTCCCCCAAGCCGCGGCGAAACCGCCGCCTTCCCGTTCGATGGCGGCCATTCTGCATCGTTTCGGTCGCCGCCGTCACCCTCGGGCCCGGCCCGCCGCTGTCCGGTTCAGCCGTTGGGCGAAACCGGTCGGAGGTTCAGGAGCGCGCAGCGTCTCCCGTTCTCATCGGCATTCCATGAAAAATATCCGATAGTTTCATTTTTTGTTCCCGGCCGGGCTTGACATTTGGCGGTATGGTGTAGAATGAAAGTAGAGAGAGGCGGCTTCCGGGGCCGCCTTTCGGCGTTTCTGCAGAAAGTGACCGGCTGGGGGCCGAAAAAACCCCCGGCGGGAACCGACGGGCGAGGTGCGTCCGCGGTCTCGCGCGCGCAATCAGCCGCGCGAACCGCGCCGGCGCCGACACCCGCCCGCGCCCGCGCGCACGCACACGCGAAACGCGCGCAAAACAGGGACATCCCGTCCCGCCCCTGGCCCCGAAGGAGGAGGCACGCATGACCGAAACCGACCCCGCCCCCAACTGGCGGCGATGCCGGCCGCAAGGCTCGCGCCCGCCGCCGAAGCCCTCGCCCTGGCTCTACCGGATTCACATATCGGGCTTCGCTGGCTTCGCAACGCATGCCCCCGCCCGTCGCCCCAGCTCGGGGGCCGGGGTGACGAAAAGCGGAACCGGCCATGACGGCAGCGAGGACGAGTTCCACTATGCCGGCGAGCGGGTCTTCGTCGGCCTGCCGGACACGCCCCGGTTCAAGGCGTGGCGCGAACGGCTGAGGCGCCGCGAAGAGCGCGAACAGCAGGAGGCCGCCGCGCGCGACCATGACAAAACATGACACATCATGACACTTCCGCAAGGGTCCCCTTCGACAGGCTCAGGACAGGCTCTCGATACGCGGCCGGCGCCGCTTTTCGGGATGAGGCCCTTGTCGGCGACCCGGCGTTACGGCCCGCCGGCCGCGGCCAGCACCGCCTCCAGCCCCTGCCAGTCCGGCGGGCCCGCCGCGGCGATCGGCTGGATGCAGACCTGGTCGGCGCCCGCGTCGAAATGCTCGCGGAGGCGTTCCGCCACCTGCTCCGCGCCGCCCCAGGCGACCATGGCGTCCATCAGCCGGTCCGAGCCGCCGCCCTCCATGTCATCGGCGGCGAAGCCGGTCCTGAGCCAGTTGTTGCGGTAATTGTCGAGCCTCATATAGCGGGCCAGTTCCTCGCGCGCCGCCGCGCGGGCCGCATCGGCGTCTTCCAGCAGGCAGATCTTCTGCTCGACCGCGAGCCAGCGTCCGGGGCCGAGGATGGCGCGCGCGCGTTCCGTGTGCTCCGGCGTCACATTGTAGGGGATGGCGCCCCGGCAGAGTTCCGCGGCCAGTTCCAGCATGCGCGGCCCGAGCGCGGCGATCACGACGGGCCGGGCCGGGTCGTCGAGCGGCGGCCCCTCGGCCGCGATGCCCTCCAGATAGCGGCGCATCGCCGCCACCGGCCCGGCATAGCGGTGGCCGCGGAGCGTCTCGACCAGCGGCGGATGGCTGACGCCGAGCCCGAGCACGAAGCGCTCCCCGGAAAAGTCCGCCAGCGTGCGCCGCCCGTTGCGCGCCGTGACCGGGTCGCGGGCATAGATGTTGGCGATGGAGCTGCCGACGGCGATCCGCGAGGACTGCGCCAGCAAATGCCCCGCCAGCGACAGGCTCTCGTAACCCGTCGATTCCGGATACCAGAAATGCGAGCAGCCGAGCGCCTCCGCGCCGCGCACCAGTTCGCCGAGCTCCGCCCCGTCCAGCCGGTCGGTCGGATACCAGAAGCCGAATCGTCCGTAATGCATCGCAGTTCCCCCTCCGCCGCCGCGCCGCAACCGCAGCGGCCTGCCGGTTCGCGGCCCGGAAGCCCCTTCGTTCCGTCAGCCGGCCTTTTCGGTGGTCGGGTCGATCGTCTTGGAAATGGCGGTGACCCTGGTCGCCGGAAAGCCGCTCATCTCGGCATGCCTGTGGATGATGGCCTCGTCCTTCGCCAGATAGACGCAGAAGGTCTTGTCCGCGGCGACGAAGCTCTCCACCCACTGGATGTCCGGGCCGAGCGCGGTCAGCGCCTCGTTCGACTTCGCCGCAGCCTCCGCCAGCTGCTGGCGTTCCAGGGTCCCGACCTCGGGAATGTCGCGTTCGATGATGTATCTGTTGAGCGCCATGACGTCCTCCCGTCTTGCGGCATTCGCGCGCCGCGACGACGGCGCGCGGCGCGGAAACATCTTAGCGCATTTGAGTCGGGCGCAGCCTTGCCCGGCGCCGGCTCCCTAGAGCTGGAAGGCCGGACGCGCCGACACCTTTCGGAACCAGGCGTGGATGGCGGGCCAGGACGCGCCGATGTCCATCTCCAGCGCATAGGCCATGCGCAGCGTGAAGAAGCCGGTGATGTCGGCGACGCTGAAATCCGGCCCGGCGACGAATTCGTTCTTCGCCATATGCGGCTCGGCGCGGTCGAAGAGCACGCCGGCCATCTCCCTGCCCCGGCCGACCATGACCTCCGACTGCGGCAGGTCCGTGCGGGTGCCGGGCACGACCTTGCCGGCGAAGTTCGGCAGCCGGTTGCGCAGCGCGTGCAGCAGCGGGATGAAGGCGTCCAGCTCGAAGCGCCGCATCCACATGTCGATAACGGCGCGCTCGGCCGGCGTGCGTCCGAACAGCGGCGGCTCCGGGTGCAGTTCTTCCAGATAGCTGCAGATCGACATGGATTCCGCGATCACCGTGCCGTCGTCCAGCGCCAGGAACGGCACGCAGTGGAAGGGGTTCATCGAGGTGAAAGGCTCGGCGAACTGCTCGTCCTCGCGCACGTTCAACTGCTCGGTCGGGAGCTCCAGACCCTTCTCGGCCAGATAGACGCGGACGCGCTGGGAGCTGGGCGCCGGCGTGAAATCGTAGAACTTCATGGGCGGTTTCCTCTTGCCCCGGCGGCGGAACCTATAGACGAGCCGGGACCCGACTCCAAGCCGCGCCCCGGGTCCGAAGCGCCCTCAGGGCTCCTCCACCCTGACAGGCGCATCCCCTGCCGCCTCGATGAAGCGCCGGTCGAAAGTCAGCATGGCCTCGCAGTCCCCTGCGGCGCCGAGATGCAGCGCATCCGCGAAGTCCATGCCCCCTTCCGTCCGCACGAGGGCCTCGGCAAGCAGTGAGGGATTTTCCACCGAGACCCCGGGCAATCCCGCAAAGCCCCGGAGGGCCGCCGCCACCTCCTTTCCGGTAAAGCCGTACACGCTGCGCAGCACCCATTCGCTTTCGAGCAGGATAGTTGTGCTCGCGAAAATACCCCCTGCATCGACCGCCGCCCGCGCCCTTGCGGCCTGCTCCGGCTCGTCGCCGGTCAGGTAGCGGACCAGAACATTGGTATCAATCGCCCGCATGACGCCGCTTCGCTTCCGCGAGCACCCCGGCTTCCATCTCCTCCAGAGACCTCGGCGACCCGCTTGCGGCGAGACAACCGAACACGTCCTCCGGCCGGGCTTCAGCGAAGGCCGGCGCGGGTTTCAGCATCACGCCGCCGGGCGTGTCCTCCACGACCAGCCGCGTGCCGGCTTCCCACCCCAGTTTCCTGCGAATCGCGCTCGGCAGAACCACCTGGCCCTTCGTCGAGACGGTGGCGGTAAGCCGTTCCTGCACCGGCATCGCCATCCTCCTTTGGCAGCTGCGGGTAAGCCAAAGGTAAGATAACTGCACTGGAGCCCAATGCCAAGGGCGAAGCCCGAATCGTCACCATGATTTCGGCGAAAGGCCGGCGCGAAGGCCCCGCCGTCACTCCGCCGCCAGGTCCTTCTGGTCGTCGGCGTTGTAATTGGCGTCGTACCACCAGGCGAGGTGGTCCTCGTAGATGACGGGGGGCCAGCGGGGCGGGTTGTCGGGGCCGGTGCAGGTGGGCGCGCAGCTTATTTCGGCGTCGAGGTTCGGGCCGAAGAAATAGGGGATGGCGTAGCGGTGCCGGTCCTGAGGCGGCTGGGCGCGGTGCGGGGTGGACTGGTAGCGCCCGTTGGTCCAGCGATGCAGCATGTCGCCCGTATTGACGACGAAACTGTCCTCGACGAAGGGCACGTCCTCCCAGCCGCCGCCCTCGCGCCGGATCTGCAGGCCCGGCACGTCCGACTGGGCGAGGAAGGTCAGGAAATTGGTGTCGGTGTGGGGCGCGATGCCGTAAAGGCCCGGCTCGCGCGCGGCGGGCGGGTAGTGCGAGAGCCGGAAGGAGAACTGGCTCAGGGTGAAATGCGGGTCGAACCAGTCCTCCGGCAGGCCGAGGGAGAGCGAGAGCGCCGGGAGCACGCTCAATGCAAGCCGGTCGATCGTCTCGCAATAGTCGAGCACCGTCTCGCGGAAGCCCGGCAGGTCCTCCGGCCAGCGGTTCGGCCCGGCGAAACGCCGCCCGGCGAGCGGGTCGTCGGGCCCGCGCTCGCGCTTGATGAAGAAGGCCTCGTTCATGTCGGGCTTGGCCTCGGCTTCGCTCACGCGCGAGGTGCGCACATTGTAGCGCGCCATCGCCATGTAGCCGTTATTGTGCTCGTTCATCAGCACGGCGTGCTTGGCGGCCTCCGGCTGGGCGTGGAAGCGCCGAGCCTCCGCGAACATGGCCCGGATCTTCTCCTGCGGCACGCCGTGGTTCACGATAATGAAGAAGCCGACATGCTCCAGCGTGGCCGCAAGCGCTCCGGCCACCTCCTCGCGGCTCCGGGACAGGTCGATCAACGGAATCATGGCCGCATCTCCTTCCTCCGCAATCCTATCAGACCGCGACCGGCTCCACCGTCTTTAGCATCCAGCGGGCGAAGCCGGCCATGCGGGCGTCGTCGCCCTGCCCGCCCATGACCTGCACGCCGACCGGCAGGCCGCCGACGGCCATGAGCGGCATGGAGACGGCCGGCGCGAACAGGATCGAGGCGGGCGTGTTGAACACCGCATCGCCCGTGGGCCGCGCCAGGGGCGGTTCGCCGGGCCGGTCGCCCGCCCAGATGTGCGCCGGACCGGGACAGCTCAGCATCAGCGCGCCGTCGACCGTTTCGAGCGCGCGCGCCCACGCCGCCTGCGCCGACACGCGGCCGGCCAGCGCATCGTGGTAGTCCGCAACGGTCATCGCCTCGGCGGCTTCCAGCGACTGGCGGGCGCGGAAGCTGATCGCGTCCGGGCCCATGTCCGCGAGCGCGCGGTGCAGCCAGCGGTTCTCCCAGCCGATGACGGCGTAGCAGATCGCCGACGCCCTGCTGAGCTCCGCGTCGAGCGCCGCCAGCGACGGGTCGTCGGCCGGGCGCAGCACCGTCACGCCCGCCGCCGCCACACCCTCCAGCAGGCGGCCGAACGCCCCCTTCGTCGCATCGTTGAGCATGGACCAGCCCGCGCCCTCGATGGCCAGCAGGCGGCCGGGCTTTTCGGCCGGCGGCGGATCGGACGGGCCAGAGAGGCCGCGATGGCCGGGGTCGCCGCCGGCGCGTTTCGCGATCTCCGCCGCCATCCGCCACATGTCCTCGATGGAATTGGCATGGACGCCGTTGACGCTCTGGCTGCTCGCCTGGCGCTCGCCCCGGTTGATCGCGCCCTTGCTCGGCTTCAGCGCGACATTGCCGCAATAGCCCGCCGGGCGGACGATCGAGCCGCCCACCTGGCTGCCGATGGCGGCCGGCAGCATCCCCGCCGCCACCGCCGCCGCCGAACCGGACGAGGAGCCGCCGGGCGTGCGCGCCGGGTCGAAGGGGTTGGTGGTCGGACCGGGGTGGGCGCCGCCGAGCTCCGAGGTCACGGTCTTGGCGAGCACGACCGCGCCGGCCTCGCGCAAGGCCGCCACCGCCGCATTGTCGCACTTCGGGAAGTTGCCCCGATAGGCTTCGCAGCCCATCTGCGTCGGCATGGTCCGCGTTTCCAGCAGGTCCTTGATGCCGACCGGCATGCCGTCCACGGGCGAGAGCGGCCGGCCGGCGCGCCAGCGTTCCGCGCTCGCATCCGCCGCCTCCCGCGCCCCCTCGATGTCCGTGGCGACGAGCGCCTGCAGCACGGGCTCCCGCGCCTCGATGACTTCAAGGCAGCGCTCCAGATAGGCGCGCGGCGTATCGCTGCCGTCGCGGAAGCCGGGCAGCGCATCGTGGAAGGTAAGTCCGCGGAAGGTCTTGGGATCGTATCGCATGGCGGGAGACTGGCCGTTCGGTTCTGGCATGTTGCGGTCAGGGTTGAGTCTGAACCGCCCGGGCCCCATGGTCCAGTGCGCACAGGGACGGTCGTCCGGCGGCCGTAAGGGAGAGGCCATGTTTCTGATCGAAGAGCCGTGCTCTTCCGATATCCAGCGCTTTCGCCGGGACGGCTTCCTCGTCGTCGAACGGCTCATCGACCCCGAGGCCGCCGCCGGCCTGGCCGCGCGCTTCGGGCCGCTCTTCCGAGGCGAGTTCGAAACCGGCCTGCAACCCGACGAGTGGAACTGGCGCGAAGGGCGGGACGCCGGGGACCTGACGCGCCAGATCTGCAATGCGTGGAAATCGGACCGCCATGTGGCGCGCGCGGTCCTGCATCCCCGCATCGGCCTCTGGTGTGCGCGGCTCAGCGGCTGGCCGGGCGCGCGCATCAACCAGGACAATGTGTTGTGGAAGCCGCCGGGCGCCCGCCCGCTCGCCTTCCACCAGGACGACAGCTACCAGCAGTGGGTGGTGCCGCCCGAATTGTGCACCTGCTGGATTGCGCTCGACGCGACCAGCGCGGCCGGCGGCACCATCGAGTATGTCGCGGGGTCGCACCGCTGGGACCTGGCCCCGCCGGCCTCCGAGTTTCACGCTCCGGACGACTATGAGCGCGAGATGCATGAGGCCGCCGCACGGGCGGGCGTCGTCCCCGAAGCGGTGCGGGTCGAAGTCCCGGCGGGAGGGGGCGTCTTTCACCACGGACGGACATTCCACGGCTCGGGCACGAACCGCACCGACGCGCCCCGGCGGGCGTTGGCGTCCCACTGCATGTCTTCCGAAGCGCGCTACCATCCGACCAACGTCGGAAACATCTACGGCCGCTACAAGCGCGCAGGAAGCGTGGAGATGGACGAATCCTTCTTCCCCGTGCTGTGGACCGAGAACGGCTGCCGGAGCGCCTTTCTCGACGGATATCTCGGCGAAGCCCCGGACACGGTCGTCCGTTCCCCAGGGTGATCGCCATGGAGCTGAGGGTTGTCCGGGGCGTGCGGGCTTGAATGTCCGGCCGTGCGGCGCAACCTTTGCGGCAACATTCGAGGCAGCGGAGGCGCACGATGACGAGGCTCCTGTTCATCGCGGTCCTGGCCCTGGGGCTCACGGCTCCGGCAGTCGGGGCGCTCGCCCATCACGGCTGGTCGTGGACCACCGGCGGCAATATCGACCTGACCGGCATTATCGAGACCGTCCGCCTGGGCAATCCCCACGGCATCCTGAAGATCGACGTGGAGGGCGAGAAATGGACGGCCGAGGTCGGCCAGCCCTGGCGCAACGAACGCGCCGGGCTCAAGGACGGCGACCTGGCCGAGGGGGTCGAGATCCGGGTGATCGGCGAGCCGGCCGCCGATATTTCGGACAAGCGGGTCAAAGTGGAGCGGCTGTTCCTCGGCAAACGCGAATACGTCCTTTACCCAGGGCGCGACTGAGACCTTGGAGGCCCTGTTCGCGGCGCTGGAGGGGACGGCGCTCGCGCAGACCCTGCGCAGTTCGCGCTGGATTTATGCCGGCGTCAACGCCGCGCACATCTTCGGGGTCGCGCTGCTGGTCGGGTCCGTCGTCCCGCTCAACCTGCGGCTTCTCGGCATGTGGCGCGGCGTCTCCCGCGAGGCGGCGGTGCGGGTGCTCGCGCCGGTAGCGGCGGCCGGGATGGTCCTCGCCCTGCTCACGGGGCCGTTGCTGTTCTCGATCCGGGCGCGGGAGTACAGCGCCGTCGGCTTCCTGCAGCTCAAGCTGGCCTTCATCGCGGTCGGGGTCCTGTCCACGCTCGCGCTCTGCCGGACCCACGGGTTCCTGCTCAGGGACGCGCCGCGCGCCCGCCTGGCCGGCCACGCCGTCCTCTCACTGGTCTGCTGGCCGGGCGCGCTCGTCTGCGGGCGGTTGATCGCGTTCGCGGGGGATTGAGGCTGCCCGGCAACCGGCCCCTATCGGCACTGGACGGCTCCGGACTTGCCGACGAACCCGTGACGCGGCGCTGTTTCCGTCAGCGTTTCGAGAAAGGCGACGAGATCGGCCCGCTCGCGCGCGGACAGGTCCAGACGGCGCAGAATCCGTTCGCCCCCGGCGTGCAGCCGCTCCTCGTCGAGCGTCGAATAGTGAAGTGCGACATCGGCGAGCGTCGCGAGGCTGCCGGCATGCATGTAGGGCGCGGTGAGCGCCGCGTTGCGCAGGCCCGGCACCCGGAACTCGCCGAAATTGCTCTGGCGCAGGCGGACATAGCGGGTCCCGGCGGCGGTGGAGCGCCCGGCATCGTCGTTGAAGCGGCCCAGCAGGGTGTAGCGGCTCCGGCGCAGCTTGCGGATGCCGCCATGGCGGCCGGGATCGACCCGGCCGGGCCCGATGAAATGCGGCACGCCGGCATCGGCGAACTCGCTATTGGTGAAGGCCGGGCCGAAATGGCAGAAGGCGCAATTGCCCCGCCCGACGAACAGGCGCAGGCCGCGTTTGGCGGCGGCGGGATAGCGGGCCTGGCCGGCCGCATCGCCCCGCGCCAGCGCGTCGCGGAAATCGTCGAACGGCGTGCGGCCGGTAACCCGGGTTTCCAGGAACGCCGCCAGCGCCTTGCCGAGATCGACGAAAATCCGCTCGTCATCCGCGCCGGGCGCTTCGCCGAAGGCGCGCCGGTAGCCGCAGGAAAGCTGCCGGTCGGAGCGGACCAGCCGCGCCGCCCCGCCGGGGCCGATACCCATTTCGCGCCGGTCGAGCAGCGGCCGCAGATTTTGCGCCCACAGCGAGTCCTGCGCGCCGTCCCAGCCGAACCAGCGGTTGAAGCGCAGGTTGAACAGGGCCGGCGCGTTGCGGTCCACCGCCCGCTGCCCGCGGCTCTGCGGCAGGCCGTCTGTCCAGGCCCGGTCCGGCCGGTGGCAGGTGGCGCAGGAGACCCGGCCGGAGACCGACAGGCGCGGCTCGAAGAACAGCGCCCGGCCGAAGGCGATGGCGGCCGGTTCGCCGGAGGCCCGGTTGCTCGGGTCGGGCCGCGAGGCCGGCGGCCACGGCCCGTGGCGCAGGATCCGGCGCTGTTCCCCGGCGGTGAAATCGAGCGCCGCCGCCGGCGCGGCGATGCCTGAAAGCATGCAGACTGCGATTGCAAGTCCCGCAAGGCAAGCGGCGGCAGGCAGGCGGGAACGCCGGGCTGTCACTCCAGCACCGTTTCGGCGGTCAGCGTCTCCCCGCCCGCCGCGCCGCGGATATCCAGGAGCAGCTGCCAGCGCCCCGGCATGTGGAACATCAGGCCTTCGGCCGTTCCGGACATGCCGTTCAGGGTCACTTCGGGCCGGTAGTTCATGCCGTGCCGGTGGTCCGGCATCCAGCCGCGAACCCGAACCCGGCCGGCCGGCGGCCCGCAGAGATGGAAACGGACGGAAAAATGCGCGCCGACCGGGATGGCGGCGGGTTCCGACCGCCACCATGCGGTCCACAGGTCGCCGGCAATTCTGGCGCCGCCGGTCCAGCCCTCGGGACGGTCGCAGGCCGCCGCCTCGCCGGCCGCGAGGACGAGCGCCAGCGCGGCCGCCAGCGCCGGTCCGCCGGGGCGCGGCCGGGCCAAGGCTATTCCCGGAGGTTTGCGAGGTGGGGCCCGATCATCGCCTCGCCGTTGCGCCAGGCGATCTTTTCGGCGAGGCCGGGCGGCAGGTCGGCCAGCCATTTCCGGGTCCAGTCCGCGTGGTGGGCGACATAGTGCCAGCGCTCAGGCGTGAAGGTGTCGGTGCCGACCGTGACGCGGTCCGGGAAGGCGGCGAACAGGCCCCGCCAGTCCTCCTCGACCCGGCCCTCATGCGCGTGTTCGCTGCGGAAGGCGAGGTCGGTCCACAGCTTCGCGTGCTTTGCGAGCATCGGGCCGACGATATCCGGACCAACGAAGCCGGCATGGGCCCACAGCACCCGCGCTTCCGGCCATTGGGCAAAGATCGCGTCCACGGCGCCGGCGTCCGAATGGGCGTGCAGGAGAAGATTGTGCCGGCGCGCCAGCTCGATCATGCGCCGGGGCACGGCCTTGCCGGTTTGCGGGGCGAAGAGGTGGAATTCGCCGACCGCGACCCATTTGAAGCGCGTCAGACGGTCCTCCAGGAAGTCGACGACCGACGGGTCGTCGACCCAGCCGGAGATTTCGCCGCGCCGGCGGTAGGGGCGGAGGCTCGGCAGGACAAGGCCGGGCGCCGCGGCGTAGAGCGCGCGGGTGCCGGCGTCGCCCGAACTCGACACCAGCGCGCGCTTTAGCCCCGCCTTCTCCAGAATGGCCACGGCCTCGCCGGCGGAAAACAGCGCCGCGGCGTCATGGCTGAAATGGATATGGGCGTCGAAGATCGGCAAGGGCGCGCCGACGGCCCGGGCCGCCGGGGGTAGCAGCGCTGCAGCGGCCGAAGCCGCGAGAAAGCGGCGGCGCGAAATAATCGCCGGGCTCCTTCCTGCCGACACGCCCGGATCCTGTCACTCCCGGCGGCTGCATGGCAAGCCCGGCGAAAAGCGGAGCGACCCCGGCATTATCCCGGCGCGGACGGAAAATCGTCCCGAAACGACAAAGACCGACACGCCCTCCAAGGGAATGTCGGTCTCGATGGTTGCGGGGGCAGGATTTGAACCTGCGACCTTCAGGTTATGAGTTAGATTTTGACGCCATGGACAGAAGCTCCCGCGCTGCCTCGCAGTACCCTAGATTTATGATAATGCGGTGTTTCGTATAGCTTTTTCTTCCTTTCCCTTGCGGACGGGCAGCCCTTCCGCTACCCTCCCAGTTGACGAACAAACATTCCGAAACCATTCCGAACTCTTCCGATGCCCAAGCTCACCAAACGCCACATCGCCGCCCTTCCGGCCCGCGAGGAAAGCGTTCGGTCACGCGGTGATGAGGGTGATGGATTCAGCGATTGAGCGTCCGCTTCCAGTCCTTGCGGAGCGGTCGCAGCCAGATGTCCTTTTTCGGCTGGGCTCGTTTCGTATGCCTGTCATAGCGTCCTCTTC
>JAJDVH010000126.1 GCA_022826185.1 Alphaproteobacteria bacterium | reverse complement strand
GAAGAGGACGCTATGACAGGCATACGAAACGAGCCCAGCCGAAAAAGGACATCTGGCTGCGACCGCTCCGCAAGGACTGGAAGCGGACGCTCAATCGCTGAATCCATCACCCTCATCACCGCGTGACCGAACGCTTTCGACTTGGTCTCGGAACTTGAAGCTCGTAATCTGGCGTCAGCCGCTGACTATTGCCGTCCCCGGTTTGAAAAATATTGAATTCGGTTTGATGTCCGACCTTGGGATTCCCGAGTTGATGCGCTTAGAGATGGGGAAATTAGTGAGTTATTATAGGTATTTATAAAAATGTCATACGAAATGATTCGGCGCCCAAACGTCCCCCTTCGATAGGCTCAGGACAGGCTGCTGGCGCCGTCGCTACCTAGGATGAGGGGGACTGAGGGTCGGGATGCCGGGCGTCGATCCGAGCCTAGATTCCGCCGAACCCTTCAGAACTCGGTTAAGTCTGGGCCATGCGCCCGGCCTACCAAGGCTAAACCGAACAGAAACAGAAATGGAATAAGTCCGGGCACGACGGAGAGGGGCCGAGGCGACGATAGGGCATGCATAGCGGGGCGCAGCGGGGCCGGCGGGCGCACCGAATACAAGCCGGGATGGATGTGTGAATCCCGGACGGGGATACGCAATGCGCCGAAATGATTTACCCCGGCCGCATGCTTGGAGCAGAGACGGTACCGGGGTTTCCAAGTCTGAAATTCGACCGATGCTCGCAGGAATGCAAGAGGATCGCAGCCGTGACCGGTGACTTCGAAGCTGCCCTGTCGCCCGAACGCTTCACCCGCCATCGCGAATGGACGGACGGAACAGCACCCGCGCACTCCCGGCGACCGTTGGGACGACTGCTCATTCCGGCCTTGCCAATGCCTTGCGCAGGCAGCGGCCCGGCGGGTATGTTGGCGGGGTCGGAGCGTAGCGCAGTCTGGTAGCGCATCACACTGGGGGTGTGGGGGTCGCAGGTTCGAATCCTGCCGCTCCGACCAGATGCGGGACCCGGCTCCCGGAGAGGGCGTCCATGGAGCCGTTCACGCTGGCCGTCGCGATTGCCGGAATGTTCCTCGGCGGGCTCATCAAGGGCGCCATCGGGCTCGGCATGCCGCTCGTCATGATCTCCGTGCTCGCCATCGTCATGCCGCTGCGCGAGGCGCTGCCGCTGATCGCCGTCTCGCTGGTCGCCGCGAATGTCTGGCAGATCTGGGCGACCTGGCGCAACCGGCCCGGCCTGCGCCAATTGCTGAGCCTCGTGCTGCCGCTGATGGCCGCCGTGTGGATCGCGTCCGGCTTCATCGCCGGGAGCGATCCCGACCTGCTGAACGCGCTCGTCGGCCTCGTCGTCATCAGCTATGTCGCCGTCTCCTGGACGCGCTGGGAGCCCCGGCTGCCGGAGCGGCTGGAGCCGGTGGTCACGCCGGCGGTCGGCGCGGCGGCGGGCGCCGTGGGCGGCGTTACCGGCGTGTTCGGCCCGCAGCTCGGCGTCTATCTGCTCGCGCTCCGCATGGAGCCCGGCGCCATGGTCGGCCTGCTGGGCTGGACCCTGCTCGCCGGCTCGACCACGCTGGCCGCCGCGCTCGCCGGCCATGGCCTGCTCGTGAGCGCCGGGGACTGGGCCGTTTCCGCTGCGGCCTTCCTGCCGGCGCTGGCGGGCCTCGTCGCCGGCGGCCGGCTGCGCGAGGCGATGCCGGTCGGGCGGTTCCGCGCGCTCGTCATGGGCGGCCTGCTGGTGCTCGGCATTGCCAACCTGCGCGGTCTCGTGACATGAAGGCCGCCATGTCCCGCCCCTGCCTCCTCTACATCACCGTCGGCGACCGCGAGGAAGCGCTGGCGCTCGCCCGCATGCTGGTCGGCGAGCGGCTCGCGGCCTGCGCCAATGTGCTGGGCGCGGCCACCTCCGTCTATCGCTGGCAGGGCGCGGTGCAGGAAGAGGGCGAGGTCGTGCTGGTGGCGAAGACCGTCGAGGACCGGGTGGAGGCGGCCTCCCGCCGGGTGCGCGAGGCGCACAGCTATGACAGCCCCTGCATCGTGTCCCTGCCGATCTCGGGGGGCGATGCGGATTTCCTTTCCTGGATAGGAGAAGAAGCGCGGGACGCGGAGGAACCGGAAACGCGATGAGGACCGGCCCCTATCTCTTCCTCTGCTTCGGGCACAGCATCGACCATATCTTCATGCTGCTGTTCATGGCCGTGATCGCCACCTCGGTCGCGCCCTTCTGGGGGCTGACCTACGGCGAACTGGCGCTGCTGTTCACGCCGGCGACGATCATGTTCGGCCTGGGCAGCCCGCTCGCCGGCTGGCTTGCCGACCGCTGGTCCGGCCCCGGCATGATGACGGTGTATTTCGTCGGCATCGGCCTGTCCTCGGTGTTCACCGGCTTCTCCGACGGTCCCGTCATGCTGGGGTTCGGCCTCACGCTGGTCGGTATCTTCGCCTCGATCTACCACCCGGTCGGCATCCCGCTCATCGTGCGCGGCGCGGGCGACCGGCGCGGGCGGCTGCTCGGCATCAACGGCGTGTTCGGCAGCGCCGGCATGGCGGTGACGCCCATCATCATGAGCGGCCTTCTGACCCTCGGCGGCTGGCGGGCGGTCTTCATCGTGCCGGGGCTCGTGTCGATCGCGCTCGGCATTCTCTTCCATGCGCGGTTCCGCGAGAGCCTGCCGCTGCGCCGGGCGCGCACCATGAAACGGGCTCCGCAAGCGGGGCGCCGGGCGCTCATGCAGGCCTGGCGGTCCCGGCCCGAAGCGGAGCGCCGGGACTTCATGCGCGCCATGATAATCCTCGGCGTCATCACGGTGGCGACCGGGCTGATCTTCCAGGCGCTGACCAACGGCGTGCCGAAGATCGTCAACCACCGGGTTTCCATTTTCGGCGACGACATCTTCCTGCTTTCGGCAACGGCGTCCGGGATCCTCGTGGTCAGCGGGCTGGCGCAATTGATCGGCGGCGAACTGGCCGACCGCTTCCCGCTGCGCCGGCTGTTCATCGCCGTCTATGCCGGCCTGCCGCCGGCGCTCGCCGCCGCCGCCTTCGCCTACGACATGCCGATGATCGCGGTGTTCACGCTCGCCACCGCCATCGTCGTCGGCAACCAGCCGATCTCCGACCTCCTGTTTGCGCGCTACATGCCGGAGCAGTGGCTTTCCACCGCATACGGCGTCCGGTTCGCGCTCTCGCTCGGCAGCGGCGTCGTCGCGCTGCCCTTGCTGGGGCTCGGCTTCGACCATACTGGCGATTTCGCGCTGCTGTTCTATGTGATGGCGGCGGTGGCGGTGGTCGTGGTGCTGGCGGCGATGAAGCTGCCTGCCGAGGCGCAGGCGGACGCCGCCGCAACCGTCCGGACGGCGCCGGGCGAATAGCGGTCGTGGAACGCACCCGGATCGGGATCGTCGGCGCCGGCCCGGCCGGCCTCATGCTCTCGCACCTGCTGGCCCGCGCCGGCATCGACAGCGTGGTGCTGGAACGGCGCTCGCGGGACTGGATCGAGGCCCGCATACGCGCCGGGCTGCTGGAGCATGGCAGCGTCGACCTGCTCGACCGCACGGGTCTGGGCGCGCGCATGGAGAAGCTGGCGCTCCGCCATCGCGGCATCGAAATCTCGACCGGCGGGCGCCGGCGCCATATCGACTTCATGGAGGCGACCGGCGGCAAGGGCGTCACCGTCTATGCCCAGCACGAGGTGGTGAAGGACCTGGTGGCGGCGCGGCTGGAGGCCGGCGGCGACCTGCGCTTCGAGGTCGAGGGCGTGCGTCTGGAAGGCGTGGACGGCCCCGAGCCGCGCCTCGTCTGGCCGGGCGGCGCAATCGCCTGCGACTTCATCGCCGGTTGCGACGGCTATCACGGCGTCTCTCGCGCCTCCATTCCCCCGGAGGCGTTGACGCTCTTCCACCGCGAGTTTCCCTATGCCTGGCTCGGGCTGCTGGCCGAGGCGCCGCCCTTCCAGGACGAGCTGGTCTATGCCCGTCACGAGGCCGGCTTCGCGCTGTTCAGCATGCGCTCGCCGGAGCTGACGCGCGCCTATGTGCAGTGCCGGGCGGACGAGGACCCGGACAAGTGGACGGCCGGCGAGCTCTGGGACGAGCTGGACCGCCGGCTCGCCGTGCAACTGAACCGGGGGCCGCTGCTGCTGAAATCGGTGACGCCGATGCGCGCCTTCGTGGCCGAGCCGATGCGCCACGGGCGACTGTTCCTCGCGGGCGATTCTGCGCATATCGTGCCGCCCACGGGCGCGAAGGGCATGAACCTCGCCTTCGCCGACGTGGTGGCGCTTTCGCGGGCGCTCGTGCGCTATTACCGCGAGGGCGACGAGGCGGGCCTCGACGCCTATTCGGACACCTGCCTCGCGCGCGTCTGGAAGGTGCAGCGCTTCTCCATGTGGATGACGCGCCTCCTGCACCGGGACCCGGCGCATGACGAATTCGAGCGCCGGCTCGGGGCGGCGGAGCTGGAATACCTGCTCGGCTCCGACGCCGCGCGGCGCGCGCTCGCCGAAAACTATACCGGCCTGCCGCTGGACCTGACCGATGTATAGGATTTTCAAATCCTTTGCACAATCGAGATCGGGCGCTATAATGCGCCTGACTTTGACCGGGAGCTATCGGTGGCCGTTGACAGCCCGGACGCTTCGTTCAGCGCCGCGGAGATGCAGGAACTCCGCCGGATGATTGCCGAGCGGCAGCGTTCCGGCCAGGGCTTTCACCCTTTGGCGACCACCCTGGTCGGCGTGTTCGCCGCAGGATTCCTCGCCCTGTTCGGATGGATGGCCTTCCAGACCCACGCCAACAGCGCCGCCGTCGCCGTGCTGCAAACCGATGTTGCCAGGCTGCAGGCCGATGTAAAGAAATTGCAGGCTGGGCAAGTGGAACTGAAAGCGGGGCAGGCGGAACTGCGGGCCGGCCTGCAGGAACTGAAGGCCCTGATTCTGGAACAGCGGCGAAGATAGCGCCGGGCCGGGGCGCCATAATCCGATCGACCTGGAGAGGGGAGGCCGCCATTGGCCGCCAACAGCCCGGAGACACCGCTCAGCGCCGCCGAGACACGGGAAGTCCGCCGGCTGATCGCCGCGCGGCAGCGTTCCGGCAGCCGCGCCGACCCTTTGGCGGCGACCCTGATCGGCGTGTTCGCGGCGGGTTTCCTCGGCCTCATCGGCTGGCTGGGATATGCCACCACCGAGAACGGCAAGGACATCGTCGCCTTGCGAAAGGATGTCGCCGCCCTGCAGACCGGCCAAGAGAAGCTCGAAGCCGGGCAGGCCGAACTCAAGGCGGATATGGTGGAGGTTAAGGCCGGCCTGAGAGAGTTGAAGGCCATCCTGCTGGAACAGCGGGGGAGATAGCGCCGGCCGGTCTCGCCGGAGGCGGCGCCTTTCCCTTTGGATGCTTGGGCCGCCCTCTACTCCGTGTAGAGCCAGGGGCGGGCTATGCGGTCGCTGGCTTCGAAGCTGTCGATGCTCTCCGCGCGCTCCATGGTCATGCCGATATCGTCGAGGCCGTTCAGCAGGCAGTGCTTGCGGAAGGGATCGACCTCGAAGGCGATCTCCTCGCCGTCCGGGCGGGTGATGACCTGGTTTTCGAGATCGACCGTGATGCGCGCGTTTTCGCCCCGCTCGGCATCCTCCATC
>JAJDVH010000044.1 GCA_022826185.1 Alphaproteobacteria bacterium | reverse complement strand
GAAGAGGACGCTATGACAGGCATACGAAACGAGCCCAGCCGAAAAAGGACATCTGGCTGCGACCGCTCCGCAAGGACTGGAAGCGGACGCTCAATCGCTGAATCCATCACCCTCATCACCGCGTGACCGAACGCTTTCCTGCAGGCGACGGCCAAGGACGGTGACATCGCCTATGTCGTGCCCCGCGAAGGGTCGATCCTGTGGGAGGATACGCTCGCGATTCCCAGGGGCGCGCCGCATCCGGAGAACGCGCATGCTTTCATAAACTTCGTCCTGGAGGCCGAGGCCGGCGCGGCGATTGCCAGAACGATCCGCTATGCGACGCCCAATGCCGCGGCGAAGGCGCTGCTGCCGGCCGACTATACGGGCAATCCGGCCATCTTCCCGGGCGGGGAGACGCTCGCAGCCTGCGAGCCGGCGCTCTACCGGGGCGAGGAGACTGCACGGCTCTACGAAGCGGCCTGGACCCGGATCCGGGCGGCTTGACGGCGGGAGGCGGGGCAGAACGGTTTGACCTGAAGGAGGTCCTCGCATGACCGATACAGGAACTCGCAAGCGCCGCCTGATCGAAGGCCGGCCGGCCCTGATCGTGATCGACATCCAGCAATCCGCCTTCGTGGAGAAGGAAGTCCGCTCGATCCCGCACATGCCGGACTATGCCGAGCGGGTCGGCCGGACCCGCATCGCCATAGACCGGGCGCGCGAGGCGGGCATCCCGATCGTTTTCATCCAGGAGATCCACCGGGCCGACCTGGTGGATTTCGGCCGCGAACTCGACGGCAGCGAGGACATCCACTGCCTCGACAACAACCCGGAAACGGCGCTCGCCAAGGAAGTGATCGGTTTCCGCGACGGGGACTACCTCGTCCAGAAACGCCGCTATTCCGCCTTCTACGGCACCGATCTGGAAATCCTTCTGCGGGGGCTCGGGGCCGATACCCTGCTGCTGACGGGCGGGCTGACCGATGTGTGCGTCCACTACACCTTCGTCGACGGCCACCAGGGCGACTATTTCTGCCGCGTGATCGAGGACTGCGTCGCCGGCTCCAGCCGGGAGGCGCATGAGGCCGCGCTGCGGGCGATGGAATATCTGCAGACCGGCGCCCGGCGGTCCCTGGACGAAGTGCTGGCGGCGATGGACAGCTACGGCAGGGTGAAGGCCGCCTGAACGACCCGCCAGGCCCCGGGAAACCGCAGGGAGAGCGCCGATGATCGCTGCGATGCTGCTGGCGGCGGTGACGCTGCTCTACGCGGGCTACAATCTCCTCATCAAGCTGTCGGGGGCCCATGTTCCCGCCTCGGCCACGACGACGGTGCTGGCGACCGTCTGCCTGCAGGTCGCAGCCCTTTCGACCTCGATCCTGTTCCTGGGCTTTCTGGCCGCGCAGGGCGGCCATGTCTTCTCGCTCGCGCCGAGGGCTTATTTCTGGGCCGTGCTGGCCGGCCTCTGCATCGGCGCTGCCGAGATCGGGTATTTCTACCTCTTCGGCGGAATAGGCCTGGACAGGCCCATGCGGGCCGGGGTGGCGATTCCGGTGATTGTCGCGGGAACGATCGTCATCGCGGCGGTCGCGTCGGCCGTCGTCTTCGGGGAGGCCTTCGGGTGGCGGCAATTTGCCGGAACCGCGATGGTCGCGGCCGGAATCGTCCTGATCTTCCTCGAACCCGGCGCCGTCCGCTAGGGTCCGGCGCCATGTTGGTAGAGCTATCGCCCCGGCGCCACGGTGTTGCTTTCGACATCGCCTATGCGCGCGCGGACAATGTCACCGGGCGGCCCATCTATGCCCGCCCGGCCGCCTGGCTGGTGCCGGAGGCCGAGGCGGCGCTGGTCCGGGCAGTGGAACTCGCCGGGGCGCAGGGGCTCGGCCTCCTGCTTTTCGACGCCTTCCGGCCGCTGGAGGCGCAATGGGCGCTCTGGCGCGCCATCCCGGACCCCGAATATATCAGCGACCCGCGCCGGGGCGGCATCCACACCCGCGGCGTCGCCGTCGATCTGACGCTCACCGGGCCGGACGGCAAGCCGCTCGACATGGGCACGGGCTTCGACGACCTCACGCCCGCCTCGCATCACGGCTCTGTGGCGGTTTCTCCGGAAGCGCAGCGCAACCGCGCCCTGCTGCTCGGCCTGATGAGCGCCGCAGGCTGGGACTTCTACAGGCGCGAATGGTGGCACTACCAGCTCTTCCGCCCGCGCCGCTACCCGGCCTTGACCGACCGCGAGGCCGGCACGGCTATGATGCCCCGATCTCATGTCCCGTGAACCGGAGCTGCGGTAGAGTGGGCGCCGGTCGAAGTCCGCCGGCAGGGAGGAGAAGCCCCAGATGACCGCCTATATCGTCGTGCGCATGAAGGTGACCGATCCCGAGCAGTACAAGCGCTATGCCGCCCGCACGCCGGACTGCGTCGCCTCCTTCGGCGGGCGCTTCATCGTGCGCGGCGGCGAGACGGCGACGCTCGAGGGCCCCGAATTCAGCGACCGCATGGTCATCATCGAGTTCCCCTCGCTCGAACGGGCGAAGGAATTCTACAACTCGCCGGAATACACCGAGATCAGGGCGCTCAGGGCGCATGCCGGCGTCGGCGAGTTCATCGCCGTGGACGGGGCGGACTGAATCCGGACGCGGCGATTCCCGCCCCGCCGCCGAGTCGCTATAAGATAGGCCTCCCCGCCGGACGAAGGGAGAGGCAGCCATGACCGATTTCCCGAAGCCGTCGCTGGAAGACTGGGAGGCGCTGGCGCAGAAGGACCTCCGGGGGCGCTCGCCGGAGGATCTGGTGCGCGCGACGCCGGAAGGCATACCCGTCAAGCCGCTTTACACCGCCGCCGACCTGGAGGAGATGGAGCATCTGGGCTCGCTGCCCGGCATCGCGCCTTTCCTGCGCGGGCCCCGCGCCACCATGTACACCAACCGGCCCTGGACGATCCGGCAATATGCCGGCTTCTCGACGGCGGAAGAGTCGAACGCCTTCTACCGCGCCAATCTCGCCGCCGGGCAGAAGGGCCTCTCGGTCGCCTTCGACCTCGCCACCCATCGCGGCTATGACAGCGACCACCCCCGCGTGGCCGGCGATGTCGGCAAGGCGGGGGTCGCCATCGATTCCGTAGAGGACATGAAGCTGCTCTTCGACGGCATCCCGCTCGACGAAATGAGCGTGTCGATGACCATGAACGGCGCCGTGCTGCCGGTGCTGGCGGGCTATATCGTCGCCGCCGAGGAACAGGGCGCGGCGCAGGCGAACCTCTCCGGCACGATCCAGAACGACATCCTCAAGGAGTTCATGGTCCGCAACACCTACATCTACCCGCCCGAGCCCTCCATGCGCATCGTCGCCGACATCATCGCGCACACCGCCCGGCACATGCCGCGCTTCAACTCGATCTCGATCAGCGGCTACCACATGCAGGAGGCGGGCGCGACCTGCACCCAGGAGCTGGCCTTCACGCTCGCGGACGGCCTCGACTATGTCCGCGCCGCACTCTCGCGGGGGCTGGACATCGACGCTTTCGCGCCCCGGCTCTCCTTCTTCTTCTGCATCGGCATGGACTTCTTCATGGAGGTGGCCAAGCTGCGCGCGGCGCGGCTGCTCTGGGCCCGGCTGATGGCGCGGTTCGAGCCGAAGAACCCGATGTCGATGGCGCTGCGCACCCATTGCCAGACCTCGGGCGTCAGCCTCGCCGAGAAGGATCCCTACAACAACGTCATCCGCACCACGATCGAGGCGCTGGCGGCCACGCTCGGCGGCACCCAGTCGCTGCACACCAATGCGCTCGACGAGGCCATCGCCCTGCCGACGCCCTTCTCCGCCCGGATCGCGCGCAACACGCAGCTCATCCTGGCCGAGGAGGCCGGCATCGCCCGCACCGTCGATCCGCTCGGCGGCAGCTACTATGTCGAGAGTCTGACGCGCTCGCTCGCGGCCGAGGCGATGAAGCTGATCGACGAGGTCGAGGAGCTGGGCGGCATGACCCGCGCGGTCGAGGCCGGCATGCCGAAGCTGCGCATCGAGGAAGCCGCGGCCCGGCGCCAGGCGCGCATCGACCGGGGCGAGGACGTGGTCGTCGGCGTCAACAAATACCCGCCGGCGGAGGAAAGCGAGGTCGAGATTCTCGACATCGACAATGCCAGGGTCCGCGAGATGCAGATGGTGCGGCTGTCGGATATCCGCGCCTCGCGCGAGGAGGCGGCCTGCCGGGCGGCGCTCGACGCCATCACGGCCGCGGCGGGGTCCGGCGAGGGCAATCTGCTCGCGCTCTCGGTGGAGGCCATGCGGGCGCGGGCGACGGTCGGCGAGATTTCCGATGCCATGGAGGCCGTCTGGGGCCGCCACCGCGCCGCGATCCAGTCGGTCTCCGGCGTCTATGCCTCGGCCTATGAGGGCGATGCCGGCTTCGAGAAAATCCGCGCCGATATCGCCCGCTTCTCGGAGGCCGAAGGCCGGCGGCCGCGCATGCTGGTCTGCAAGATGGGGCAGGACGGGCATGACCGGGGCGCCAAGGTCATCGCCACCGCCTTTGCCGATATCGGCTTCGATGTGGATGTGGGCGCGCTGTTCCAGACGCCGGCGGAAGCGGCCCGGCAGGCGGTCGAGAACGATGTGCATGTCGTCGGCATATCGACCCAGGCGGCCGGCCACCGCACGCTGGTGCCCGAGCTGATCGAGGCGCTGAAGGCGGAGGGCGGCGGTGACATCCTCGTCGTATGCGGCGGCGTCATCCCCACCCGCGACTATGCCTTCCTCAAGGAGGCCGGCGTGGCCGCGATCTACGGTCCCGGCACGAATATCCCCGCCGCCGCCGCCGAAATCCTGGGCCTGGTGCGCGGCGCCGCGCTCGCGGCCTGAGCGCCGGGAGGCGGGCTCCGGCAGGCATGGAGGAGAACGACCCTCCCCGCCTTGCTGCGGCGGTGCTGGCAGGCGAACGCCGGGCGCTGGCGCGCGCGATCACGCTGATCGAGTCCTCGCGCCCCGACCACCGGGAGCAGGCGGATGCGCTTCTGGACGCGCTGCTGCCCGAATCCGGCCGGTCCGTCAGGCTCGGCGTCAGCGGTGCGCCCGGGGTCGGGAAATCGACTTTCATCGAGGCGTTCGGCCGCCATGTCATCGGGGCGGGCCACCGGGTCGCCGTGCTGGCGGTCGATCCGAGCTCCAAGCGCTCCGGCGGCTCGATCCTCGGCGACAAGACGCGCATGGAGGCGCTCTCGCGGGACGGGGCCGCCTTCATCCGTCCCTCGCCGGCGGGCTCGACGCTCGGCGGCGTCGCACGGCGCACGCGCGAGGCGATGCTTGCCTGCGAGGCCGCCGGCTTCGACGTGGTGCTGGTCGAGACGGTCGGCGTCGGCCAGTCGGAAACCGCCGTCGCCGACATGGTGGACATGTTCCTGCTGCTGCTGCTGCCGGCCGGCGGCGACGACCTCCAGGGCATCAAGCGCGGCATCGTCGAGCTCGCGGACCTCGTGCTGGTCAACAAGGCGGACGGCGAACTCAAAGGCCAGGCGGGACGCACGGCGGCCGATTACGAGGCGGCGATGCACCTGCTGCGACCCTCCGCGCCCGGCTGGACGGTCCGGGTGCAGACCTGCTCTGCGCTCACCGGAGCCGGCATCCCGGAGGCGTGGGAGGCGGTCGGCGCGTTCCGCGAGGCGCTGGGCAGGGGACTTGCGGAGCGCCGCACCCGGCAGGCGACCGCCTGGATGTGGAACGAGATCGCCGAAGGCGCGCTGGATGCGCTCCGCCGCGACGACGAGTTGCGCGTGCTTGCCGGGACGCTGGAGCGCGAGGTGGCCGCTGGGCGCGCGGCGCCTGCCGCGGCAGCCCGGCGCCTGCTGGCCCGTTTCCTTGCCGGATCGTAAGGCGGCGGCAAGGTCGCGGTAAGGCCGGCTTCCTATCCTCTGCGGAACGCGGCGATTGCCGCACCGTCAGCGGAAGGGAAGACCTCATGCAAACCAGACTGTCATTTCGCCGGACGGCCCGGCGCACCGTCGCCGCGATCCTGCTCGGCGGCGCGCTCGCGGCCGGCGGCGCGTTCCATGTGGGCGCGCTCCAGTCCTCAGGCGCGCCCGACGCCGCTTCGGCCGCGCTGCCGAGCCTGGCCGGGACCATCGAGCGGGTAACGCCCGCGGTGGTGAACATCCGTGTCGAGAAGACCATCAAGGCGGAAATGCCGGGAGGGCCGCAGGAGTTCATGCGCCGCTTCTTCGGCGAGCGAAGCCCCTGGAGCGAGCGGGGACCGTGGTCTGAAAAGTGGCGCGACTGGCAGCCGGCAACGGGCGTCGGCTCCGGCTTCGTCGTCTCGGAGGACGGCCACATCGTCACCAACCACCATGTCGTGGCGGGCGCGAAGGAGATCGCCGTCACCTTCCACGACAAGCGCAGGCTGCCGGCCCGCATCGTCGGCGCCGACCCGAAGACGGACCTGGCGCTCCTCAAGGTGGATACGGACGAGCCGCTGGCGCATGTCGCCTTCGGCGACTCCGAGCGGGTCCGGGTCGGCGACTGGGTGGTCGCGGTCGGCAACCCCTTCGGCCTCGGCCATTCCGTGACGGCCGGCATCGTGTCCGCGCGCGGGCGCCAGATCGGCGCGGGCCCCTATGACGACTTCCTCCAGATTTCGGCCCCGATCAACCGGGGCAATTCCGGCGGCCCGGCCTTCAACCTCCAGGGCGAGGTTATCGGTGTGAACACGGCGATCTTCTCGCCGAACGGCGGCAGCGTCGGCATCGGGTTCGCCGTTCCGGCCTCGCTTGCGGACGATATCGTGGCGGAGCTGAAGGCGGACGGCGCGGTCGAGCGCGGGCGCCTTGGCGTCCGGGTCCAGCAGATGGGTGACGACCTGGCGGCGGGCCTCGGCCTCGACAAGGCCGAAGGCGCGCTGGTGGCCTCGGTCGATCCCTCAGGGCCGGCGGCGGACGCGGGCCTGATGGCCGGCGACGTGATCCTGGAGGTGGACGGCAAGCGCGTCGGCGAGATGCGCCGCCTGCCGCGCATGATCGCGGCCCGCGATCCGGGCGACAGGGTCACGCTCAGGTTCTGGCGGGACCGCAAAATGGCGAGCGCGGAGGTCGTGCTCGACGCCCTGCCGGCAAGCGGCAAGGTGGCCGAAGCCAGCGCCACGACAGACGGTTTCGCCGGGCTCGACCTCGGCGAGGCCGACGGCAAGGTCGTGGTCGCGGAAGTGGCCCCCGGCGGCCCGGCGGCCCGCAAGGGCATGCGCAAGGGCGATGTCCTGGTTTCCGTGGACCGGCGCCCGGTCGCGACCCCGGACGATGTGGACCGCATCCTTGCCGGGCTCAAATCGTCCGGCCGCGAGTCCGCGGTCATGCTCATAAGGCGGGAGAACCGGGACCGGTTCGTGGCGTTGCCGCTCGGCGCCGCCTGATCCCGCTGCGGACGCCCGCCGGTTCCTCCTCCCCCCGGCGGGCGTCCGTCTCTTTTCGGTCCCGACCCGTGATAGGATACGGCCCCATGCTCAACATCCTCATCGTCGAAGACGACAGCGAAACGGCGGCCTACACCGCGAAGGGCCTGCGCGAGGAGGGGCATCGCGTCGAGACCGCCGGAAACGGCCGCGACGGGCTGGAGATCGCGCTCGGCGGCGGCTTCGACGTGCTGGTCGTGGACCGGATGATGCCGGAAATGGACGGGCTGACCCTGGTTCGCGAGTTCCGCGCGGCCGGCGGGCGCACGCCGGTCCTGTTCCTCACCGCGCTCGGCAGCGTCGGCAACCGGGTGAAGGGTCTGGACGCAGGGGCGGACGACTATCTGGTCAAGCCGTTCGCCTTTGCGGAGCTGCGCGCGCGCATCGAGGCGCTCGCCCGGCGGCGCGCGGCAACCCCGGCCGAGACGGACATCACCATAGGCGACCTTGAAATCCACCGCCTGGAACGCAAGGTTTACCGGGCCGGAAAACCGCTGCCCGCGCCGCTCAAGCCCAAGGAATTCCGCCTGCTGGAAGTGCTGGCCGAACATGCCGGGCGGGTCGTGACGCGGACCATGCTGCTGGAGGAGGTCTGGGACTTCAGCTTCGATCCCGGCACCAATGTGATCGACGCCCAGATATCGCGGCTCAGGGCCAAGATCGACAAGGGCTTCGACCGGCCGTTGCTGCACACCGTAAGGGGCGTCGGATACCGCCTTGCGTCCGACTGACCTGCTGCGCACCTCGGCCTTCCGGCTGACCCTGGTCTATCTGGCCGTGCTGGCGGTCTTCGCCTTCGCCGGCTTCCGTTTCCTCTACAGCGAATCGCTCGAGGCGCTGCAGTTCGAGAGCCGGCAGACGGTCGCGGCGGAACTGGAGGGCCTGGCGGAGCATTACCGGGCGTTCGGGGCGGGGCGGCTGCGCGCCGTCATCAACGGGCGGACGAGGTTCGAGGACCGCTCGCTTTACCTCCTTATGGACCGCTGGGGGCGGAAGGCGGCGGGCAATCTCGGCGCCTGGCCCGGGACGGTGCGGGAAGCGGGCCAATGGCATGAGTTCCACTATCGGCGCGTCCATGGCGAGGAACCGTCCCGCCGGCATACGGCCCGCGCCTACGTCTCCGAGCTTCCGGGCGGCTACCGGCTGCTGGTCGGCCACGACATCGAGGAGGAGGTCGCGCTCAGCCGCCGGATCGTCGTGTTCGGCGCCGCGGCCGGGGGGCTGATCCTGCTGGCCGGGCTTGCGGCGGGCATCCTGGTGTCGCGTGACCTGCGCCGGCGGGTCGAGGCGGTTGACGAGACCGGCCGCCGGATCATGCAGGACGGCGACCTGTCGCGCCGCGTGCAGGTGACCGGACGGGGCGACGAATTCGACGACCTCGCGACGAGCGTCAACCGGATGCTGGCGCGCATCGAGCTGCTTATGAGCGAGCTGCGCGAGGTGACGGACAATATCGCCCACGACCTGCGCCGCCCGCTGGCCCGGCTGCATGCGCGGCTGGAAGACGTGCTGCGGGGACCCGTCGATGCCGCCGTCTACCGGGAGGCGCTGGTCAGGACCGACCTTGAGGTCATGGAACTCATCGACACCTTCAACATGCTTCTGGAGATCGCCAAGGCCGAGGCAGGCCCCGCGCCGCTCGTTCCCGTCGATCTGGCCGACCTCGTGGAAGACCTGGTCGAACTGCACGCGCCGTCTGCGGAGGAACGCGGCATCGAACTTGAGCTGACTCGTGTAGGGCCGGCCCCGGCGGTGCGCGGGCAGCCGGAACTGCTGGCCCAGGCGCTCTCCAACCTCATCGACAATGCGGTCAAATACACCCCGGAAGGCGGCCGGGTCGCCGTCACCGTTGGCCCGGCAGGCGTGGCCGTCGCGGACAGCGGCCCCGGCATCGCGCCCGAAGACCGGGAGCGCGTGCTCGACCGTTTCGTGCGCCTCGACCCGAGCCGCCACCTGCCCGGCAACGGACTCGGCCTGGCGCTGGTCGCCGCCGCCGCCCGCCGCCACGGCGCCCGCCTCGCGCTGTCCGACGCAGCCCCCGGCAGGGAGCCGCCCGGCCTCAGGGCCAGCCTGGAGTTTTCTTCCCCCTGACGCGCCGGCAAGGGTGCGTGAACAAGATCCATCGGGAGCGAATGCGGCATGAACGGCATGCGAGAGCTGTTGGACGAGACGGTGCGGCGCGCGGCGCGGTTTCTGGAAGCGCTTCCCGAACGCCCCGTGGCTGCGGCGCGCGGGGCGGGCGAACTGGCGGCGGCGCTGGGCGGCGCGCTGCCGAAAGAGGGGCTGCCGGCTTCCGGAATCCTCTCCCGGCTCGATGAAACAGGCGGGCAGGGAACGGTTGCGAGCGCGGGCCCGCGCTATTTCGGCTTCGTGACCGGCGGCGTCCTGCCGGCCTCCCTGGCTGCGAACTGGCTCGCGGCCGCGTGGGACCAGAACGCCTTCAGCGAAGTGAGCTCGCCGGTTGGCGCCGCAGTCGAGCGGGTCGCGGCGCGGTGGGTGCTGGAAGCGCTCGACCTGCCGGCGGATGCGGGGACCGCCTTCGTCACCGGGGCGACGATGGCCAATTTCGCCGCGCTCGCGGCCGACCGCCGGGCCGTGCTGCTCGCGCACGGCCATGACGTGGACCGGCACGGGCTCCACGGGGCCCCGGAAATCACTGTCGTGGTGGGCGAGCAGGCGCACGCCACCCTGTTCAAGAAAGCGTTCGGTCACGCGGTGATGAGGGTGATGGATTCAGCGATTGAGCGTCCGCTTCCAGTCCTTGCGGAGCGGTCGCAGCCAGATGTCCTTTTTCGGCTGGGCTCGTTTCGTATGCCTGTCATAGCGTCCTCTT
>JAJDVH010000158.1 GCA_022826185.1 Alphaproteobacteria bacterium | reverse complement strand
CGGGCATCTCCCTCAACCGTTTCCGTCCGGCCAAGCGGCCGCATGGATGCCCGGAACAAGTCCGGGCATGACGAGAAGAAGACATGAGTCCCAAGTCGAAGCCGTTGGTATAAATTATCGACGTCGCGTGACAGCATGGATCGATTCCTTCAGTCCATATAAGGTTGGGATGCTGGAGATAATGCGGAGGTCAAGATGGGACGGGGAGGCTATCTCGGAGGCTCCACTGTCGTGGGTCCTCGCTCCGGTTGGTTCAGTTTTGGAAAATCAAAGAAGTCACCAAAAATGGCAAGGGTCGCGGGGCAGGACCGGTTTGCCGCGATCCAGAAAGAGAAGCGTGAAGCTATCAAGGCCGCTAAGGCCGAGAGGGTAAAATGTGCGGCTGAGCGTCGTAGAGCTGCCAAGGCGGCGGAGGCAAAGCGTAAGGCTGAAAATGCTGCGCGTCGTCGCGAGGAACAAGCAGGAAAGAAGCAGCAGCGGAAGGACGAGATGGAGAAACGCAAAGGGATCATCGCAAAGGGATTGACAGGCGTCGCAGTTGTGAGAAGGAAAGCTCGCAGTTACAGGAAGACAGCATCCCCCAGCCCGGCTATCGCCGGGCACCCGCCGGCCGACAAAACGCCAGCGTCTCCCACGTCCGGCTGACGGAGCACACCGCCGGGCGGGATCAGCGTCGGTAGTCGTCCATGCCGGCGCGTTCGAGCTGGCGCAGCAGGGCCGGCCATTCCTTGCCGACCTCGATGAAGCCGCCGGGGCCGTACATCGACTTGCCCGTCGCGATGGTCTTCTCCTGGGTCGCAGGCGAGATTTCGCGCAGGGCCCCGCCGCCGGACTGGGCGTCGATCTGGTGGCGGCAGGCGGTCTCGATCCGGTACATCCACACGAACGCCTCGCCCATCGTCTCACCGACCGTCAGCAGGCCGTGGTTCCGCAACATCAGGATGCGCCTGTCGCCCAGGTCGCGCACGATCCGCGGCCGCTCGCCCTTGTCGGTCGCCGTGCCCTCGAAATCGTGATAGCCGAGCCAGCCCATGACGGTCAGCGCCTTCTGGCTCGCCGGCAGCAGGCCATGGTCCTGCATCGCCACCGCAACGCCGTATCGCGAGTGGGTGTGCATGATGAAGTGCAGGTGCGGCATGGCGGTGTGGATGGCGCCGTGGATGACGAATCCGGCAAGGTTGGCGCCGTGTCCCGTCTCGCTCTGCACGGTGCCGTTCCGGTCCACCACGATCAGCGAGGAGGCGGTAATCTCCTCGAAGAACATGCCGAAGGGGTTCAGCAGGAAGGAATCCTCCGTGCCCGGCAGGCGCGCCGAAATGTGGGTGTTGTTGAGGTCCGTCCAGCCGTATAGGGCGCAAAGCCGGTAGGCCGCGGCCAGATCGCACCGCGCCTGCCACTCCTCCACGCTCATGCCCAGGGGCCTGCCGTCCGCCATCGTGTCCATGTCCGCCGCCTCCTCGCCGGGAAAGGCGTAGCATACCCCCTGCCCCGGCCTGCCGCCAAAGCAGGGGCGGCTCCGCTACAGGCGGCGGAGACGGCTGTTGATGTCCGTCCAGTCGATGTAGAAGCCGCGCAGCCAGCGCTCTCCTGTCGACGGGTCGAACGCATCGCGCCCGTGAAGCACGCGGCGGTTGTCGAACGCGACCATGGTGCCGGGCTCAAGCAGCATGTGCAGCATGAGTTCCGGCCGGCGCGTGATCGTCATCAGCTTCCTGTAGGCGGCGTAGTAGCGTCTCGTGGTCTCCGGGTTCGCGCCCAGCCGCATCTCGTCCGCCAGTGCCGGGTTGAGCGCTATTTCGCCGAGCTCGCCGTTTTCGTCGAGGCCAAGGACCGGGCGGCGATAGCGCATGTCGGACACATCGTCGATGAAGCGGTAGGGCATTGCCTGCCGGCTGAGGAGGTCGAAATCCGCCGGCGACTCTTCCCGCAGGACCTGCCCGGCGCGAAAACCGTCCACGAACAGGCTTGCGCCGCCGACGGCCCCGTTGCGCACGCAATGCAGGAACTGCACGCCCGGCGGCGTTTCAAGGTAGGGAAGATCGGTGTGCGGCGCGAGCGCATGCGCCGTATAGGCCAGGCTGTTCGGCTTGGGATGGGTGTAGACTTCGAAGATGCGGCCGAAATAGGTCTCCCGGATATAGGCGATGCGCGAGCCGAACGCGGCGCCCGCCTCGGGGTCGTCGCCCAACCCCTCGACCAGTGCGAGCCCGCAGCGTTTCAGGTCGACAAGGAACGCCCTGAGGTCTCCGTCCGCCCGGTGGCGGGGCAATCTTTCCGCAAGGGATGCATCCCAGCGTTCGGGAACGACCGCCGCAGGGTCGGCAGGCTCCGGCGCCTCCGGCCGGCGGGCCTCCAGCCAGGCAAGCGGCACATGGCTGGCGCCGTCGCTGTCCGGCCAGCGCAGGACCAGAATATTGCCGCTGAGTTCGACTCCCTCCGGGCGAATATCCGGCGCGACTCCGGCCAGATCGAAACGTCTCTCCCGCGTGACGGGATCGAACGCTCCCGGTTCGTTCACGCGCATCCAGATCCAGGGAAAGCGCGTCGACTCGCCGCTGGGCCAGCGGACCTCGAGGTCCAGGTCGTCATGCGTGATCGCGTAGGCGTCCATCGTCAGGCCTCCGTGCGCGCGAGTGTGTCTGGAACGACCGAACGGGGCGACCGGAACCGACGAACAGCGACATGACGATTCCACCTCCCGCAACGGCCCGGCATCTGACCGCCGGCGCCGGTTGTCGGTGCTTCGGACAGGATCGTTCCTGCCGGAGGGGCAACTCTTGTCGCGATGCGACCGCCCAGAAGCCCGGATGCGACCTCGGGGCGGAAAAAGCGCCGGTGCGCGCGGCCAGGCGCTCTTGCCCGGCACAGGCTCCGCGCTAGATTCCGGAGCGCAGGCGCGCGCCCGGCCGAAAGGAAAACCGTCCGAAATGAGCGACGAGACGCAAAGCCGCCGGGATCTCCTGGAGCAGACTTCGCGGATCGTTGCGGCGCACGTCTCCAACAATACGGTTCCGGTCGGCGACCTTCCGGAGCTCATCAGGCAGGTTTACAGGACTCTCGCGACCCTCAATGAACCGTCGCAGGCGCACCCGGAGCGCCCGGTTCCGGCGGTTCCCATCCGCCGGTCGGTGATGCCGGACCACATTGTCTGCCTCGAGGACGGCAAGAAGCTGAAAATGCTCCGCCGCCATCTCAAGACGGCTTACAACATGACACCCGACGAATACCGCGAACGCTGGAACCTGCCGGCCGATTATCCGATGGTCGCGCCCGATTATGCAGCGCAGCGCAGCGAGCTCGCCAAGAAGATCGGTCTGGGCCGCCGCGGTCCCCGCAGTTGAGGAAGGTGCGGGCCCGAAGGCCGGGCATGCGCCAGCCGGGCTAGGCGCACCGGGCCCGGCGGAGTAGACTGCGGAGCGCGAGGGAAAGGCGTTGCGGTGGCTCTCAAGGTAAAGAAGGCAGTCAGCCGGGTCGTTCCGCGACGGCGGGTGACGCCGCCCGGCAAACGGGGCCTCATCGTGCCGTTCTTCGGCCCGGCCGCCCGCCGCCACCGCCGCGCCATCCCGGTCAACCAACGCAGCCCCTTCATCGTCGAGTCGGGCGACCTCGTTGTCCGGCTGGCCCAGACGGACGCGGATATCGACGCCGCGCAGGCCCTGCGCTTCAAGGTCTTCTACGAAGAGATGACGGCGCAGCCGAGCCCGGCAATTGCTGCGGCCGAGCGCGACTTCGACCGTTTCGATCCCTATTGCGACCACCTCATCGTGCTGGACCGCCGCCTCGGAGGCGGGTCCGCCGCCATCGTGGGCACCTACCGGCTGATGCGGCGGGACGCAGCCGCCCGCATCGGACGCTTCTACACCCAGGACGAATACAACATCCGCAAGCTCCTGCGCGGCGGCAGGCAAATCCTCGAACTCGGCCGGTCCTGCGTCCACCAGGAATATCGCCGCCACCACACCATGCAGATGCTGTGGCGCGGCATTGCGCGCTACGTGCTGCACTACAATGTCAAGCTGCTGTTCGGCTGCGGCAGTTTTCCCGGCGCCGATCCGGAGGCGCATGCCCTGCCGCTCTCCTACCTGCATTACAAGCACCTGGCGCCACTTGCGCTCCGGCCGAAGGCGCTGCGTTCCCGCCATGTCGAGATGCGGCGAATGGCCCGCGAGGAGATCGACGAAAGGAAGGCGCTGGCCGCCCTGCCGCCGCTCATCAAGGGGTATCTGCGCCTTGGAGGCGGAGTGGGCGAAGGCGCGGTGATCGACCGCGAATTCGACACAGTCGACGTGTGCATCGTCGTGCGCCCGGACGGCGTAACCGACCGCTATATGCGCCGCTACAGCCGCGACGGCGAAGTCACGCGGGAGGCCCTGGCCTCGTGATCCGGCACTCGCCGCTGCGCGCGCTCGGGCGCCTTCTGGCCTACGTCTTCTACACACTGCCGCTGATGCCGGTGCAGGCTCTCGGCGTGCTTTTCAGGCTGCCGTTCACCGTCAGCCTGCCGCTTGCCTACCACAGGCGCTGCGCCGGGCTTCTGGGCTTCCAGCTCAGAACCCACGGAACGCTGAGCACGGCGCGCCCGACCCTGTTCGTCTGCAACCACGCCACCTATCTCGATATCGTGACGCTGGGCGCGACCTTGCCCGCTTCCTTCGTCGCCAAGTCTGAGGTTGCCGGCTGGCCCTTCTTCGGGCTGCTCGCCAAGCTGCAAAGGAGCGTGTTCGTGGACCGCCGGCCGCGGTCCACCGCCGGCCAGCGCGACGCCATGCAGATGCGCCTGGAAAGCGGCGACAATCTGATCCTCTTCCCGGAAGGCACGTCGAGCGACGGCATCCGGGTGCTGCCGTTCAAGAGCGCCCTGTTCAGCGTCGCGGAACGCGAAGTCAACGGCGAGCCGCTGGTGGTGCAGCCCGTTTCCGTCGCCTATTCCGCCATTGACGGCCTGCCGACCGGCCGGGCGCATATGCCGCGCATCGCCTGGTATGGCGACATGGGAATGGCCGGACATATCTGGAATGCGCTGGGACTGGGACGCATATCGGTGGACATAGTGCTGCACCGTCCTACAAGCTTCGCGGAGTTCGCCAATCGCCGGGAAATGGCGCAAATATGCCATGAGACGGTCGCGGGCGGCGTCGAGCGGGCTTTGGCGGGCCGCATCGCAAGCGGTTGACGCGCCTTCGCCGGATGCTAGCTTCAAGCACAACGATGCTCGAGAGACCGACAAGGCAGGCATTGCCCAAGAAGCTCTTCGTCAAGACATACGGCTGTCAGATGAACATGTACGACTCCGAACGGATGTCGGAAATGCTGGCGGCCGTCGGCTACGAAGCCGTGCAAGCCCCCGACGACGCGGACCTCGTGGTGCTCAACACCTGCCACATCCGCGAGAAGGCTGCGGAGAAGGTCTATTCCGAGGTCGGTCGGTTGCGCGCCCTGAAGCGCCGGCGGCCGGACATGCTGATCGCCGTTGCCGGCTGCGTTGCCCAGGCCGAGGGTGGCGAGGTGATGCGCCGCGCGCCGTCGGTCGATATCGTCGTCGGTCCCCAGGCCTACCACCGCCTGCCCGAGATGCTGGCGCGCGCCGAGAGGGCGCGGGGCGGCGCCGGGATCGTCGATGTGGATTTCCGGCCGGAGGCGAAGTTCGACGAGCTTCCCGTCCCCGAGCGGCCGGCGGGACCGAGCGCCTTTCTGACGATCCAGGAGGGCTGCGACAAATTCTGCACATTCTGCGTCGTCCCCTACACGCGCGGCGCCGAATATTCGCGCCCGGCGGCGGCGGTCATCGCCGAGGCGAAACAACTCGCAAAGCGGGGCGCGCGGGAAATCGTGCTGCTCGGCCAGAACGTCAATGCGTGGCGGGGTGAGGGGCCGGAAGGCCGGGACTGGACCCTGGCCCGCCTGATCCGGGCGCTGGCGGAAGTGGAAGGCGTGGATCGGCTCCGCTACACGACCTCGCACCCGCGCGACATGTCCGACGACCTGATCGAGGCGCATGGCGCGGTCCCGGCGCTGATGCCCTTCCTGCACCTGCCCGTCCAGGCGGGCTCCGACCGCGTGCTCGAACGGATGAACCGCAAGCACCGGGCCTCGGACTACCGGCGCATCGTCGAGCGCCTGCGGGCGGCCCGGCCGGATATCGCGCTCGCTTCCGATTTCATCGTCGGGTTCCCGGGGGAAAGCGACCGCGATTTCGAGCAGACCATGAAGCTGGTCCGCGATGTCGGCTACGCCCAGGCCTACTCGTTCAAGTTCAGCGCCCGGCCGGGCACGCCGGCCGCCGCCGATCCCCTGCAGGTGCCGGAAGCGGCCAAGGGCGAACGCTTGGCCTGCCTGCAGGAACTGCTGAACAGCCAACAGCGGACATTCAACCGAAGCTGTGTCGGGAAGCGGGTCCCGGTCCTGTTCGAACGGCCCGGCAGGCGGCGCGGCCAGCTTGTCGGGCGGTCTCCCTACATGCAGGCGGTCCATGCAGAGGCCGGCCCCGCGCGGATCGGCGACCTCGCGGAGGTCGAAATCATGGCGGCCGGGCCCAACAGCCTCTCCGGCGGGAGCCCCGCAATTTGAGCGAAGCGCGTCTTCAGTTCGACGACAACAGCCTCCTGCCGGCCCTTTACGGCGCGCATGACCGCAACCTGGCGCGTCTGGAGCAGAAATTCGGCGTTTCGATGCGCGCCCGCGGCAACGAGCTGGCCATTGCCGGTCCGGAGAGCGCCGTGGCGGCGGCGCGCTCGGCCATGGACCTGCTCTACGACCGCGCAAGGCGGGGGCTGGAAATCGATCCGGGCGAGGTGGACGGCGCAGCGCGGCTGGCCGAGGTCGCCGGCATTGCGAAGCTGCCGGGCGCCAATGGCGACCTGTTCGGGATCGACAGCGAAACCGTCGAGACCCGCCGGCGCCGGATCGCGCCCCGCTCGCCCAACCAGGCGCTCTATCTGAAAACGATCCGGGAGCGCGACGTCGTCTTCGGCCTCGGCCCCGCAGGCACCGGCAAGACCTATCTTGCCGTGGCGGCGGCGGTTTCGATGCAGACGGCCGGAGAAGTCGAGCGCATCGTGCTGTCGCGCCCCGCAGTGGAGGCCGGCGAGCGCCTCGGGTTCCTCCCGGGCGACCTGCGCGAGAAGGTCGACCCCTACCTTCGTCCGCTCTACGATGCGCTGCACGACATGGTCTCCGGCGACCGGGTGATGCGCCAGATCGGCAATGGCGAGATCGAGATTGCGCCGCTTGCGTTCATGCGCGGGCGCACGCTGGCGCGGGCTTTCGTCATCCTCGACGAGGCGCAGAACACCACGCCTACCCAGATGAAGATGTTCCTCACCCGCCTCGGCGAAGGCTCGCGGATGGTGGTGACCGGCGACCTCTCCCAGGTCGACCTGCCGGGCGGGGTCCGCTCCGGGCTGACCGAGGCCATCGATGTGCTGGACGGGGTGGACGGGGTCGGCATTGTGCGTTTCACCTCCCGCGACGTGGTGCGCCATTCGGTCGTGACGCGCATCGTCGACGCCTATGACGCCGCCGCCAGGGCGCGCCGCGATGGATAGCTGGACGGTCGATGTGTCGCTCGGCGAAGGCGAGTGGCCCGATGGCGAAGAGGCCGCCGACTGGTGCAGCCGCGCGGCATGCGCAGCGCTCGCCGGCGCCGGCCGGACGGAGCCTGCGGAGATTTCCGTGCTGCTTGGCAGCGACGCCGAAATCCGGGAGTTGAACCGCCGCTTCCGCGGCCTGGACCGCCCGACGAACGTGCTCTCCTTTCCTGCCGGCGGCGGACCCTGGCCCGGCGGACCGCTGCCGTTGGGGGAGATTGCGCTCGCAGGGGAGACGGTGCGGCGGGAGGCGGCCGCCCAGCGAAAGACGCTTCACGACCACACTTGCCATCTGGTCGTCCACGGCACGCTGCACCTCCTGGGCTTCGATCACCGGACGGACGAGGAAGCCGTCCGGATGGAGCGGCTGGAAGCCCGCTGCCTCGAAGCGCTGTCGATAGCCGATCCCTACGGGGACCGGGGCTGACCGGTCGTGGATACGCCCGCCCATACGCCGAACGGCAACGGAGGCCGGCTGCGGGGGCTCTGGCGCCGGCTTGCGGGCAGGCGAAGCAATGAAGGCTCGATAAGCGAGACCCTTTCGGACCTGGCGGCGCAGCACAATGAGGACGCAACGCCGATCGACCCGCTTGAGCGGTTCCTGCTGGAAAACACCCTCAAACTGCGCCGCATGACGGTCGAGGACGTGATGGTGCCGCGCGCGGACATCGTGGCCGTTTCGGCCGGGGCGGCGCTCGGGGAAGTCGTTGAAGCGGTCGAGCAATCGCGCCACTCGCGCCTGCCCCTCTACGAAAAGGATCTGGACCAGACCGTCGGCATGATTCACGTGAAGGACGTGCTGGCCCATATCGGCAAGGCGGACGCGCCTCCGCTCAGGGACCTGGCCCGCGAAGTGCTCTTCGTCTCGCCGGCAATGCTGGTTCTCGACCTGCTGCTCGACATGCGGCTCAAGCGCACGCACATGGCGCTGGTCGTTGACGAGTTCGGCGGCATCGACGGTCTCGCCACCATCGAGGACCTGGTCGAGGAGATCGTCGGAGATATCGAAGACGAACACGATATCGCGGAATCGCCGCTACTGGAGACGCGGCCGGACGGCACGCTGGTCGCCGATGCCCGGGCCACGCTGGAGGACTTCGAGGCGGCGGTCGGCGACGTGCTGTCCGACGGCGAGCGCGAGGACATCGACACTCTGGGCGGCCTCGTCTTCAATCTGGTCGGGCGGGTCCCGAGCCGGGGCGAGCTGGTATCGCACCCATCGGGCGTGGAATTCGAGGTGCTGGACGGAGACCCGCGCCGGTTGAAGCGCTTGCGGGTGCGCAATCTGCCCGCGGCCGGATGAGGGCGCGGCTCGCCGGTCTGGCGGGCCGGAGACGGCTTCTCGCGGCGGCGGCGGCCGGAATTGCCGCCACGCTGGCCATGCCGCCATCGGGCGCGACTCCGGCCCTGGCTGCGGGCCTGGTGGCGCTGGCCTGGCTGCTGGACGGAACGGCGCGCCTGCGGGACGCCTTTCTGACCGTTTTCGCCTTCGCCTTCGGGTTCTTCACTGCCGGCCTCTACTGGGTTGCCGCCTCCTTCTTCGTGGTCGGCGGCGCAACCGCCGCAGGGGGGCCGGCAGCCGTTCTCGGTCTCGCGGCGCTGCTGTCCTGCTTTCTTGCGTTTCCGGCCGCGGTCGCCCATCGCCTGACGCACCCCGGCATCGGCCGGGCGCTGGCGCTGGCGGCTGCGCTCGGCCTGGGAGACTGGCTGCGCGGGCATCTGCTTACCGGCTTTCCCTGGAACCTGTTCGGCTATGCCTGGCTGCATGTGCCGGCCGTCGAGCAGGCGGCGGCGGCGGTCGGCATATACGGGGTCGGGCTGGTAACGCTCACGATCTGCCTTCTCCTGTCGGTCGCCGACTGGCGCGCCTGGACGCCGGCAGCACTGGCGTTCGCAGCGATGTTCGCCTACGGCGAGATGCGCCTCGGCCGCGCGCCTCCGGTGGAAATCGCCAATGGGCCGCTGCTGCGCCTCGTCCAACCGAATGTCCCCCAATCCGAGAAATGGCGCCGGGAGGAAGCCGCAGCCCATTTGCAGCGCCTGGTACGCCTCGGGGCGCAAGGTCCCGAGCCCGACGCCGTCATCTGGCCGGAGACGGCGGTTGCCCGCCTGCTGCATTCCGAATCGCCGATCGTCGCGGCGTTGGGCCGCAGCGTGCAGAGTCGCCAGGGGCTGATCTCCGGAGCGCCCTGGAGGGAAGACGGCCGCTACTACAACAGTATCCTCGCCATCGACCGCGAGGGCCGGCTGCAGGGGCGCCACGACAAGGCCCACCTTGTGCCCTTCGGCGAATATGTGCCGTTACGCGGCCTGCTCGGCATGGCGAAGCTGACCGTGGGGCGGAAGGACTTCACGGCCGGGCCGGGACCTTCCACGCTCACTCTGCCCGGCCTGCCGCCGTTCGGCGCGCTGATCTGCTTCGAAGCCATTTTTCCGGGCGAGGCGGTGGCGGCCGACAAGCGGCCGGATTGGCTGTTGAACCTCACGAACGACGCCTGGTTCGGGGAAACGGCCGGGCCGCACCAGCATTTCGAAATCGTGCGGATGCGCGCCATCGAAACGGGCCTCCCGGTCGTGCGCGTCGCCAACACCGGCATCAGCGGCGCGGTGGACGGATACGGACGGCGCCTGGGCAGACTGGAACTGGGCGCCACCGGCAGCCTCGACATCCGCCTCCCTGTACCGCTGACGAACACGCCTTACGGCCGCCTGGGCGACCTGTCCTTCTTCGGGGGCCTCGTTCTGCTCGCCGCCTTCGCCGCATGGCGAAGCCGGACCGTGCGACGCCAACACACTTGACCCTCCCGGCTCCGGCTTGCGACAACGGCCCGTCAACCCGCATCGTTTGGCGGGCCTGTATGATGACCTGGTCAGGGAGCGCCCGCCCCGTGCTCGAAGGCAACTATCACTTCACCAGCGAATCGGTGTCCGAAGGCCATCCGGACAAGATTTGCGACCGGATTTCCGATTCGATCGTGGACGCCTTCATGGCGGAAGGCGAACCGGAGTTGAACCGCTGCGGCGTCGAGACGATGGTGACGACCAACCTTGTCGTTATCGGCGGCGAGGTCCGGGGCCCTGCCGCCATCACCCGCGAACGGATGAGCGAACTCGCCCGCGAGGCGGTGCGCGAGATCGGCTACGAGCAGCCCACCTTCCACTGGCGCGACAGCACCGTGCTTTGCGTGGTGCACCAGCAGTCCGGCGATATCGCCATGGGCGTGGACGGATCGACGGGGGCAGGCGCCAACAAGGACGAGGGCGCCGGCGACCAGGGCCTGATGTTCGGCTATGCCTGCCGCGAGACGCCGGAGCTGATGCCCGCCGCCATCCAGTACAGCCACGAAATCCTGCGCAGGATGGCGCAGGCCCGGCACCGGGGCGAGTTCGGCGACAGCCTCGGGCCCGACAACAAGAGCCAGGTCACGCTGCTTTACGAGAACGGGCGGCCGGTGCGCGCGACCTCGATCGTGGTGTCCACCCAGCACAGCCCCTGCCTCGACCAGCGCCAGGTGAAGGAACTCGTCCGGCCCTATGTCGAGCAGGTCCTGCCCGAAGGCTGGATGTGCCCGGAGGAAGACTTCCATGTGAATCCCACCGGCCGGTTCGTGATCGGCGGGCCGGACGGCGATGCCGGCCTCACCGGGCGCAAGATCATCGTCGATACCTATGGCGGCGCCGCGCCGCACGGCGGCGGCGCCTTTTCCGGCAAGGACCCGAGCAAGGTGGACCGCTCCGCCGCCTACGCGGCCCGCTATGTCGCCAAGAACGTCGTGGCGGCGGGTCTGGCGGACAAATGCATCGTGCAGGTGGCCTACGCCATCGGCATCGCGGACCCCGTTTCCGTACTGCTCAACACGCAGGGCACAGGCCGGGTTTCGGACGAGAAGCTCGCGGACGCGGTCCGCGAAGCGGTCGATCTCAGTCCGCGCGGCATCCGCACGCGCCTCATGCTCAACCGTCCGATTTACAAGCGGACCAGCTCCTACGGCCATTTCGGGCGCGAGCCGGACGCGGACGGCGGCTTCTCCTGGGAACGGACCGACCTCGCGAAGGACCTGCAGGCCGCGCTTACTTGAACGAGCCGACCGATTACCGCTTCTACGGCCGGCGGCGCGGCCGGCCTCTCAATCCCGGACGCCGGCGAGCGCTGGAAACGGTTCTGCCGGCGCTCCGGCTTCCCGACGGGCCGCTCGACCCGGCATCCTTGTTCGACTTCGATATCGAGGACCTGTGGCTCGAGATCGGCTTCGGAGCGGGCGAACACCTGGCATGGCAGGCCGTGCGGCATCCGCGCATAGGCTTTATCGGCGCCGAGCCTTACATGAACGGAGTCGCGAGCCTGGCGGCGCGCGCCGACGCGGACGGCCTCGGCAATCTCCGCGTTCACTGCGACGACGCGACGGACGTGCTGGACCGGCTGCCGGAAAACACCCTGGGAAAGGTCTTCATCCTGTTCCCGGACCCGTGGCCCAAGACGCGGCACCGGCACCGGCGCATCGTCGCGGACCCGGTGCTGGACCGGCTGGCGCGGCTGATGCGCGGCGGCGCGGAATTGCGCCTGGCAACGGACCATACCGGCTATCTCGACTGGATGCTGGAGCGGCTCACCGCGCATCCCGCATTCGTCTGGATGGCGGCATGCGCCGACGACTGGCGGCAGCGTCCGGCCGATTGGCCGGAAACCCGATATGAGGCCAAGGCCCGAGCAGCGGGCGTCAAATCGACATACCTGCGTTTCGCACGCCGCGGGGCCATTGCGGTTTCCTCCGCCTGACGGTATAGTCCGCCTGCTTGCCTGCTTGTCTTGGGTGCAGGCTGCTCATTCTTGACAGTGGGAAGCGTATGGGGGCTTCGGGCCGCCTTTTTTCGTTGGGAGAAGACCGACGGCCGTAGCGATTGCCGACAACACAGCCACGCGGCGCGTGGCCGACCTCGTGACGCCCGCGCTGGAAGGCCTGGGCTACGACCTCGTGCGCGTCCGGTTCGGCGGCAGCACGCCGGTGCTGCAAGTGATGGTCGAACGGCAGGACGGAATCGACATGACCGTGGACCATTGCGCCGAGGCGAGCCGGACGCTTTCCGCATTGCTCGATGTCGAAGACCCGATCCCGCAAGCCTATTCCCTGGAGGTGAGCTCCCCCGGAATCGACCGGCCGCTGACGCGGCGGAGCGATTTCGAGCGCTTTGCCGGCTTCGAGGCGCGAATTGAGCTTGAGGATGGAATCTCGGGCCAGCGCCGCTTCCGGGGCCGGCTGGAGGGCCTGAACGGCGAGGCCCTGCGGCTGCAGACCGAACAGGGCGAGACCCAGATACCGCTGGCCGCCGTCAAGACGGCCAAACTGGTTATGACCGATGCGTTGCTGGCGGCTGCGGCCGACCACGCAATCCAGTGAAGACGAGGACGACCCTGCCATGGTGAACATTCTCGGGCCGGAACTCCTGCAAATCGCGGACAGCGCGGCGCGCGAAAAGGGCATTGACCGCGACGAAGTCATCATTGCCGTGGAGCAGGCGATCCAGCGGGCGGGCCGGTCCAAATACGGCCTTGAGCACGACATCCGGGCGTCGATCGACCGCAGCACCGGGGAAATCCGGCTGGCGCGCTACCGCGAGGTGGTCGAGGAAGATGCGGAAATCGAGGACGAGTTCGCGCAACTCCGACTGAGCCACGCGCAGCGCTACAACGCTTCCGCGAAGGTCGGAGACATGATGATCGACGACCTGCCGCCGATCGACTTCGGGCGCGTCGCCGCCCAGTCCGCGAAACAGGTCATCGTCCAGAAAGTGCGCGAGGCCGAGCGTGCGCGCCAGTATCGGGAATTCGTCGACCGGGTCGGGGAGATCGTCAACGGCCTGGTGAAGCGCAATGAATTCGGCCATGTGGTCGTCGACCTCGGCCAGGCCGAGGCGGTGCTCCGCAGGGACGAGATCATTCCGCGAGAGCATCCGCGCCGCAACGAGCGCGTTCGCGCCCTGATCCACGAAGTGCGGGAAGAAACGCGGGGCCCGCAGATTTTCCTGTCGCGCACGCGCAACGAATTCCTGGTGCGGCTGTTCGCCCAGGAAGTGCCGGAAATCTATGACGGCATCATCGAGATACGCGCCGTGGCCCGCGACCCGGGCAGCCGCGCCAAGATCGCAGTTATCTCCAACGACCCGGGCATCGATCCCGTAGGCGCCTGCGTGGGCATGCGAGGCAGCCGCGTCCAGGCCGTGGTGAGCGAGCTCCACGGCGAGAAGATCGACATCATTCCCTGGTCCGAGGACCCGGCGACTTTCATCGTCAATGCGCTCGCGCCTGCGGAAGTGGTGAAGGTCGTGCTCGACGAGGAGGACGGGCGCATCGAGGTCGTGGTGCCTGACGATCAGCTGAGCCAGGCGATCGGCCGCCGGGGGCAGAATGTGCGCCTCGCGAGCCAGCTTACCGGCTGGTCCATCGACATCCTGACGGAAGCCGAGGAGTCGGAACGCCGCCAGGAGGAAATGCGGCAGCGTTCGGCGCTGTTCATCGACGCGCTCGATGTCGATGAGGTCATCGCGCAACTGCTGGTCACCGAAGGGTTCACCACCCTTGAGGAAGTCGCCTATGTCGGCATCGAAGACCTGATGGAGATCGAGGGCTTCGACGAGGAGATCGCAGAGGAACTGCAACGCCGCGCACAGGACTTCCTTGAACAGCAGGCGGCGCGTCTGGACAGCGAGCGCATCGAACTCGGCGTCTCGGACGATGTCGCGGAACTCGACGGCCTGAATGGTCATATCGTGGTCGCGCTCGGGCATGCCGGCGTCTCGTCGCTCGACGATTTCGCCGATCTCTCAAGCGACGAGCTGCGCTTTATCGCGAGCCCGATGCACGAAGGCCGCGACCTCGACGCGATCGCGGCGCTCGACGAGGAAACGCTCGAAGCCGGGCTGGGCGCGAGCGTGCTCGACGTGGACGCCGCAGACGCATTGATCATGGCGGCGCGCGCTCACTGGTTCGATGACGAACCTGCCGGCGAAGAGCCGGCAGACGCAGACGACCAGTCGTGAGGAGACAGGCGGAACGGTGGCCAGGGCGGCAACGAAAGACGACGGCGGGATGCGCCGATGCGTCGCGACGCGGCAAAGCAGGCCGCGGCGGGAGCTGATCCGCTTCGTCGTCGGACCGGATGGCAGTCTGGCGCCCGATTTCGGGGAAAAGCTGCCCGGACGCGGAATCTGGGTGGGCGCCGACGCGCAGAGCCTGGAGGCCGCGCAGCGCGGACGGGCATTCCAGCGCGCCGCGCGGCGGAAGCTCACCGTTCCCGAAGATCTTGGATTTCGCGTCGAAACCGGCCTCGCGCAGTGTTGTTGCAACCTTCTCGGGCTGGCCCGCCGGTCGGGCCAGCTTGCTGCGGGATTCGACCGCGTATGCGAGTGGCTCCGGGAGGGCCGCGGCGCGCTTCTGGTCGAAGCTCTGGACGGCGCGGAGAACGGAAGGCGGGCGCTGGCCGGCCTGGCGCGCGGCCTGCCTGCGGTGTCGGTTTTGACCGCAGCCGAAATGGGCGCGGCAATAGGGCGTGACTTTACGGTCCATGCGGTGCTAGGTCCGGGTCGGCTGGCGGAGCGCTTCGCCCTGGAAGCCGGACGGCTTGCCGGTTTCCGCAAAGCAAAGGCGGACGGGAGACAAGGATGACCGAAAGCGGCGATCGCGACAGCGGCAAGCTCAGCCTGTCCCGTCCGGGCAAGCTGGAATTGAAGAAAAGGGTGGGCGCCGGAAAGGTTCGCCAGAGTTTTTCCCACGGCCGGTCGAAACAGGTCACGGTGGAGGTCAAGCGCAAGCGCACGATCATTACCGAAAAGCCCGGCAAGGAGGCCCAGCAGAAGGCTGGCGGGCTGAGCACCGAAGAACGCGCAGCGCGCGCCCGGGCCCTGCAGGGACGCCCGAAACTCCCGCCGGCCGCAGCGGCCGCCCCCGAACCGGCTGCTGAAGCGCCGCCCCCGCCTCCCCCGCCCCCGCAGAGCCCGGAAGAACTCCGCGCCGAACAGCGGGCGCGGGAGCTTGCGGAACTCAACGCCGCCAACGCCGAAGAGCAGCGCAAGCAGGATGAAATCGAGGCGCGGCGCCAGGAAGAGGAAGAAAAGAAGCGGGCCGCCGAGGAGGCGCGCCGCGATGCGGCCCGCAGGACCGAATCCGCGCAAGGCGAACGTCAGCCGGGCGGCGGCGCCGCCCGCCGGCCTGCCGACCCGGCATCCCGTCGGCCACGCACGACGGGCCGGCCCTCGACGCGGACGCCCGAGGCTCCGGTTGCGCCCGTCGAACTCCCGGGCGGACGGCGCAGCGGCGGACGGGACGAAGAGGACCGCAGCGGACGGCGCCGCGGCGACAAGCGGCCTGCCGCGCAGCAGCGCCGCACCGACCCGCGCCGGCGCGCCGGAAAGCTCACCATCGTCCAGGCGCTGGATGAAGAAGTCGAACAGGAGCGGCAGCGCTCCCTGGCGTCGGTGCGCCGGGCCCGCGAGCGTGAGCGCCAGAGGCAGGCGTCCGGGCAGGGGCAGCAGTTCATCCAGCGCGAAGTCATCGTGCCCGAGACCATCCTGATCAGCGAACTGGCCAACCGGATGGCGACGCGGGCCGTCGATGTGATCCGCGTCCTGATGCAGAACGGTATCCGGGCCACGCCGTCGCAGACGATCGACGCCGATACCGCGGAGCTCGTGGTCGAGGAATTCGGCCACCGCGTCATCCGCGTCGCGGAAAGCGACGTGGAGGAAGGCCTCGCCGGGCTGCCGGACGATGAAACCGATCTCGAGCCCCGGGCGCCGGTGGTCACCGTGATGGGCCATGTCGATCACGGCAAGACTTCGCTTCTCGACGCGCTGCGAAAGACGGATGTGGTCGGCGGCGAGGCCGGCGGCATCACGCAGCATATCGGCGCATACAGGGTGGGGACGCCGTCGGGCGCCGACATCACCTTCCTCGACACGCCCGGCCACGAAGCCTTCTCGGCGATGCGGTCCCGCGGCTCCCGCGCGACCGATATCGTCATTCTGGTGATCGCGGCGGATGACAGCGTCCAGCCGCAGACGATCGAGGCGATTGCGCACGCAAGAGCGGCGGAGGCGCCGATCATCGTCGCCATCAACAAGGTGGACCGGCCGGAAGCGGATCCGCAGCGGGTCCGGAACGACCTGCTGCAGCACGAGCTGGTCGCGGAGGAATTCGGCGGCGACGTGCAGATGATCGAGATCTCGGCGACGGCGAAGACCGGTCTCGACACGCTTGAAGAAGCCATTCTGCTCCAGGCCGACCTGATGGAGCTGAAGGCGAATCCGAACCGCCGCGCGAGCGGCATCGTCGTCGAGGCGCAGCTCGACCGCGGCCGCGGCGCCGTGGCGACCGTGCTGGTCCAGAACGGCACGCTCAGGGTCGGCGATATCGTCGTTGCGGGCGGCGAATGGGGCAAAGTCCGGGCAATGGTCGACGACCGGACCGGAAGGGTGAAGTCCGCCGGTCCCTCGGTGCCGGTCGAAGTGCTCGGCCTGTCCGGCCCGCCTGTCGCCGGCGACGAAGTGGTCGTCGTGGAGAGCGAGGCGCGCGCCCGGGAGGTCACCGAATACCGGGTCCGGCGGGACCGGGAGGCTCAGGCGGCTCCGGTCCGGCGCGGTTCGATAGACGAAATCTTCAAGAGCCTTGCCGCCGGCAGGACCGAGAAGGTGCCGCTGGTCGTGAAGGCGGACGTGCAAGGATCGGTCGAGGCGATCGTCGGCGCGCTCACCAGGCTCGGCAGCGATGAGGTGCAGGTGGATATCCTGCACAGCGGCGTGGGCGGCATTTCCGAGAGCGACGTCACACTCGCGCACGCTTCCGGCGGGTTCATCCTCGGCTTCAATGTGCGCGCCGCAAGCCCTGCCCGCCTTGCCGCGCAGCAGCATGGCGTCGATATCCGCTATTACTCGATCATCTACGAGTTGATCGACGATATCCGCGAGGCGATGGCCGGCAAGCTGGCGCCCGAGTTGCGCGAACGCCAGATCGGCCGGGCCGACATCCGGGAAGTCTTCAACATCACCCGCGTCGGCAAGGTGGCGGGTTGCCGGGTTATCGAGGGCGTGGTCCGGCGCGGCGCCGGCGTGAGGCTGCTGCGCGACAACATCGTCATCCACGAAGGCCGCCTCGCGACCCTCAAGCGGTTCAAGGAAGAGCAGCGCGAGGTTCGCGAAGGCTTCGAGTGCGGTATGTCGTTCGAGTCCTACCAGGACATTCAGATGGGCGACGTCATCGAGTGTTTCGAAACCGAGGAAGTGCAGCGCACGCTGCCATGAAGCCGGACCGGAACGGGCCGCGGAGGCTGCGCATGGGCGAGACGGTCCGCCATGCGACGGCCAGGATCCTCGCCCGCGCAAGTTTTCGCGACCCCGACCTGCAGGAGCTCGACCTGGTGACCGTCTCGGAGGTCGTCATGTCGCCGGACCTCAAGCAGGCGACGGCGTTCGTCTCGATGCTGGGTCGGGACGACATGGACGACACGGTGGCGGCGCTCAACCGCGCGGCGGGCCATATCCGGGGCGAGCTCGGGCGCATGCTCGATGCCAAGTTCACCCCCCGGCTCCGTTTCCAGCGCGACCGCAGTTTCGAGGAAGCGGACAGGATCGAAGCCCTGATCCGGCGGAACCGGCATGCCTCGTAGACGCTCGAAGCGCCCCGACCTCAATGGCTGGATTGTCGTGGACAAGCCTGCCGGCCTGACGTCCACCGCAGTCTGCAACCGGATCAAGCGGCTGAGCGGCGGCGCCAAGATCGGGCATGGCGGCGCGCTCGACCCGCTGGCCACCGGCGTATTGCCGATCGCGCTCGGGCAGGCGACGAAAACGGTTTCCTGGGTCATGGAAGGCAGCAAGGTTTACCGCTTCACGCTGCGCTGGGGCGAGGCCCGCGATACGGACGACGCCGACGGCAAGGTTACGGAAACCAGCGCCGTCAGGCCGGATGACGACGCCGTGCGAAATGCCCTGCCCGCCTTTACCGGGCGGATCATGCAGGTGCCGCCGCGATTTTCCGCGGTCAAGGTGGGGGGCAAGCGGGCGTACAATATGGCGCGCGCCGACGAGGAGCCCGACCTGCCCGCCCGCCCCGTCGATGTGATCGATCTGCGCCTCGAACGCCGGCTCGGCGACGATCTGGCGGAGTTCACGGCGGAAACCGGCAAAGGGGTCTATGTCCGCGCAATCGCGCGCGACCTTGCCGCCATGCTGGGCACGGTCGGGCATGTCTCCGCGCTGCGGCGATTGCGCGTCGGCCCGTTTTGCGCGGAGGACGCCATTACGCTGGAAGAACTCGAAACTCTGGCCCATATAGGGCCGGAGAGTGTATTCTTGCTGCCGACGGACAGGTCGCTGGCCGACATCCCGGCTCTGTCCGTCTCGGAGCAAGAGGCCGCTGCGCTCAGGAATGGACAGGCGTTGCGGCTGTTTGGCGCGGCCGATCTTTCGCGGATCGCCGGGTTTCACGACGGCATGACGATTCGCGCCCGGATGGGCGAGGATCTTGTCGCCGTGGCGCGGTACGAGTCCGGAACGGTTCGGCCCGTGCGGGTTGTCAATCCATAACTGCAAGGAACGAGAGCAACAGATGTCGATTACCGCCGCAAGGAAGAGCGAACTCATCCAGGAGTTCCGCACGAACGACGACGACACGGGATCGCCGGAGGTGCAGGTGGCGATCCTCACGGAACGCATCCGAAATCTGACCGAGCACCTCCAGACCCACAAGAAAGACCGTCACTCGCGCCGCGGCCTGCTGGTCATGGTCGGCCAGCGCCGCGGTCTGCTCGACTATCTGCGCGGGAAGGACAACGGGCGTTACCGGTCGCTGATCGAACGCCTCGGCCTGCGCCGCTGACGACCGGGACGCCGGACGGCCGGCGTCCGAAAGAAAACATGCAAAGGGCCGCACCGTCCGGGTCGCGGCCGTGGAAAGGATTGCATCCGATATGTTCGATATCGTCCGCAGGGAGATCGACTGGGGCGGACGCCCGCTGGTCCTGGAGACCGGCCGCATCGCGCGCCAGGCCGACGCCGCCGTCATGGCAAGCCTCGGAGAAACGGCGGTGCTGTGCACCGTGGTCGCGGAAAAGAGCCCGCGGCCCGGCCTCGATTTCTTCCCTCTGACCGTCAACTACCAGGAAAAAACCTATGCCGCCGGAAAGATTCCCGGCGGTTTCTTCAAGCGCGAGGCGCGGCCGAGCGAAAAGGAGACCCTGACCTCCCGGCTGATCGACCGGCCGATCCGGCCGCTGTTCGCCAAGGGCTTCCGCAACGAAACCCAGATCATCTGCACGGTGATGAGCCACGATCTGGAGAACGATCCCGACATCGTGGCGCTGGTCGGCACTTCGGCCGCCCTGACGCTTTCCGGAATCCCGTTTCTCGGCCCCATCGCCGGCGCGCGGGTCGGCGTCGTCGACGGTGAGTTCGTCCTCAACCCCACAACGGAGCAAATGCAGTCTTCGACCCTCGACCTTGTGGTCGCGGGCACCTCTCAAGGCGTGCTCATGGTGGAGTCGGAGGCGCAGGAACTTCCGGAGCAGCAGATGCTGGACGCCGTGATGTTCGGCCATCGGGGCTTCCTGCCGGTCATCGACGCCGTCATCGACATGGCGGAGGAATGCGCCAAGGACCCGTGGGACCTGCCCGACCCCGAGGCCGGCGCCGAGGAGGCGAAGGCAAAGGTCTATGACATGGCGCGCGGCCCGATGGCGGAGGCCTACGCCCTTCGCGAGAAGCAGGCCCGCCAGACGGCGATTTCGGCCGCCAAGACGGAGGCTCTCGCCAGGCTGGAAGAGGCCGGCACGGACGCGGCGCTGGCCGCCCCGTTCTTCAAGGACCTCGAGCGCGACATCGTGCGCGGCGCCATTCTGGACACGAGCAAGCGGATCGACGACCGCGACCTGGACACGGTGCGCCCCATCGACTGCCAGGTCGGCATCCTGCCGCGCCAGCATGGCAGCGCGCTGTTCACCCGCGGCGAGACGCAGGCGATCGTGGTCTCCACGCTCGGCACCTCGCAGGACGAGCAGATCGTCGACGCGCTGGACGGCGAATATCGCGAGCATTTCATGCTCCACTACAACTTCCCGCCCTACTCCACCGGCGAGGCGAAGTTTCTGCGTGCGCCGGGCCGGCGCGAGATCGGGCACGGCAAGCTCGCATGGCGCGCCGTCCGGCCGCTGCTGCCGAAGAAGGAGGACTTCCCCTACACCGTCCGGGTGGTTTCGGAGATCACGGAGTCGAACGGCTCGTCCTCGATGGCGAGCGTCTGCGGCGCGTCGCTGTCGCTCATGGATGCGGGCGTGCCCCTGAAGCGTCCGGTCGCCGGCATCGCGATGGGCCTCATCAAGGAAGGCGACCGGTTCGCAGTGCTCTCGGACATACTCGGCGACGAGGACCATCTGGGCGACATGGACTTCAAGGTCGCCGGAACCGAGGCGGGCGTGACCTCGCTGCAGATGGACATCAAGATCACCTCGATCACCGAGGACATCATGCGCACCGCGCTGGAGCAGGCGCAGCAGGGCCGGATGCACATTCTCGCGGAGATGGCCAGGGCGCTCGACACGGCGCGCGACGATGTGAGCGACTTCGCGCCGCGCATGACCACCATGTCGATCCCGCGCGACAAGATCCGCGAAGTCATCGGTTCGGGCGGCAAGGTCATTCGCGAGATCGTCGACACCACCGGCGCCAAGATCGACATCGACGACGACGGCACGATCAAGGTTTCCTCGGTCGATCCCAAGGCTTCCGAGGCCGCAATCGAATGGATCAAGGGGATCGTTGCCGAACCGGAAGTCGGCGCTATCTATACCGGCAAGGTGGTCAAGATCGTCGATTTCGGAGCCTTCGTGAACTTCCTCGGCAGCCGCGACGGACTCGTCCATATCAGCGAGCTTGCCCCGCAACGGGTCAAGACCGTGGGCGATGTCGTGGAACAGGGCGACGAGGTGAAGGTCAAGGTGCTGCGCGTCGACGACCGCGGCAAGGTGAGCCTTTCGATGAAGTCCGTCGACCAGGAAACCGGGGCGGACCTGACGGCAGCGGCGGACTGACGCTGATGGCGGTCGTGCGCCCGGTCCTCTTCTCCGGCCGCGAGGTCTTTCCGCTCATCGAGGGCGGCAAGGGCATCGCGATCTCCAACGGGGAGAGTTCGGGCGCATGGGCCGCCTGCGGCGGCGTCGGCACCTTCTCGGGCGTCAACGCCGACAGCTTCCGCGAAGACGGCACCGCTATCGTCCAGAACTACTACGGCAAGACCCGGCGCGAACGGCACGAGGAGCTGCTGGCGCACGCGATCCGGGGCGCCATCCACCAGGCCCGCATCGCGTATGACAGCGCGGGCGGCCAGGGCCGCATCCACATGAACGTGCTCTGGGAGATGGCGGGCGCGGAGCGCGTCCTGAATTCCGTCATGGAAGGCGCCAAGGGCCTGATCCACGGCATTACCTGCGGGGCCGGCATGCCGTACCGGCTGGCGGAGCTCGCGGCCCGGTTCGGCGTCCATTACTACCCGATCATTTCCTCGGCGCGCGCCTTTCGCGCGCTCTGGAAACGCGCCTACCGCAAGTTTCCGAACCTGCTCGGCGGTGTGGTCTATGAGGACCCCTGGCGCGCGGGCGGGCATAACGGCCTCTCCAATGTCGAGGACCCGAACCGGCCGGAAGACCCCCGCCCGAGGGTCGTCCAGCTACGCCAGCAGATGACGGAGGTCGGCCTTGCGCATGTCCCGATCATCATGGCGGGCGGCGTCTGGTGGCTGGACGAGTGGTCCCACTGGATCGAGGATCCGGACATCGCGCCGGTCGCCTTCCAGTTCGGCACCCGGCCGCTGCTGACGCAGGAGAGCCCGATCTCCGAGGAGTGGAAGCGCAAGCTGCTGACGCTCAGGGAAGGCGATGTTTTCCTCAACCGCTTCAGCCCCACCGGCTTCTATTCCTCAGCCGTGCGCAACGCCTTCCTGGACGAGTTGCGGGAACGCGCGGAGCATCAGATCGCATTCTCGACGGAGCCGGTGGGCGGCCACGATGTCGCTTTCCCGGTCGGCCCGCGCGGACGGCCCGTCTATGTCGCCGGCGACGACAAGCTGCGCGCCGAGGGCTGGATCGGCGCCGGTTTTTCGGAGGCCATGCGCACGCCCGATTCGACCCTGGTGTTCGTGACGCCGGAGCGCCGGCGGCAGATCCTGACGGACCAGATCGAATGCATGGGCTGCCTGTCCGCCTGCCAGTTCAGCAACTGGTCGCAGAACGAGGCCGGCACCACCGGCCGCAAGGCGGACCCCCGGTCCTTCTGCATTCAGAAGACCCTGCAGCAGATCAGCCACGGCGGCTCGGTCGAGGAGCAATTGATGTTCTCCGGCCACAACGCCTACCGCTTCCGGTCGGACCCCTTCTATGCGAACGGCTTCGTCCCGACCGTCAAGCAGCTCTTCGAGCGCATTCTGACCGGCAGATAGCCGCCGCGCAGTCAAACGGCGGTCATGCCGCCGTCGATCACCAGTTCCGCGCCCGTCATCCAGCCCGACTCGTCGCTCGCCAGGAACAGGCAGCCATTGGCGATGTCGACCGGCTTGCCGAAGCGGCCCATCGGCGTTTCCTCGAGCCGGGGGCGGGCGAGTTCCGGGTTGCTGTGGACCGCTTCCGTCATCGGCGTGTCGACATAGCCCGGATGGACCGAGTTCACCCGGATGCCGTCCTTCGCATATTGCGCGGCGGCGGATTTGGTGAACGTCCTGACGGCGCCCTTGGACGCATGATAGGCGGCGTTGTGGACCGAGCCGACAATGCCGTAGATCGACGAGATGTTGATGATCGAGCCGCCGCCGGCCGCCTGCATCGCCGCGATGGCGTGCTTGGTGCCGAGAAAGACGCCGGTGGAGTTCACATCCATGATGCGGTTCCAGTTGCCAAGATCCGCTTCTCCGATGCGCGGCGCCGCCGAGCCGTCCGGCATCCGGCCGGAGACGCCGGCGGCATTCAGCATGATGTCGAGGCGCCCGAAGCGTTCGACCGCCGTCCGCACCGCCTCGCGCCACTGGTCCTCGTCCACGGTATCGAGATGGAGATAGCAGGCCGCGCCGCCGGCCGCTTCGATGTCCCGGACCACGAGCGGGCCGAGATTGTCGTTGATGTCGGCGACCGCCACGCTCGCGCCATGCTCGGCGAACAGGCGCGCGCTTGCCGCCCCGATGCCCGACGCGCCGCCGGTAATCATCGCCACCTTGCCCTGAAGCCGTCTTGCCTCGGCCATCGGCCGCCCTCCCCTGCCGGATTCGTTCCAGCGCTACCTTATACCAGCGGTCGCGATTCAGGACTCATGTTGAGGGCGTTCGGTCTTCTCCCCTACCGCCCGGCATTGCCGGATTCATGCCGACGGTCGTTGACCGGAACCGACCGTCGCCCCGGCCCGGAATGCCAGGCAGTCCGAAACGGCTCCGCTCCGGTTCCCGTCGCCGGCATTCCATGAAAATTCCCCGATAGTTTCATTTTTTGTTCCCATGCGGGCTTGACATTTGGCGGTATGGTGTAGAATGAAAGTAGAGAGAGGCGGCTCCCGGGGCCGCCTTTCGGCGTTTCTGCACAAAGCGACCGGCTGGGAGCCGAAAAAAGCCCCCGGCGTGAGCAAGCGCGAGAGGTGCGTGCGCCGTCTCGCGCGCGCAATCAGGCGCGCGAACCGCGCCGGCGCCGACACCCGCCCGCGCCCGCACGCGAAACGCGCGCAAAACAGGGACACCCCTGTCCCGCCCTTTGCCTGGAAGGAGGCACCGATGACCGCAACCGACCCCGCACCGCCCTGGCCGCACAGCCCGGCGGAGACGGCGCCGCATGACGGAACATGACAAAACATGACATTACCGGAGGGCCGCCGGGCAAAAACATGACAAAACGTGACATCCCCGCAGGGGTCCCTCGATACGCGGCCGGCGCTGCTATTCGGGATGAGGGTTCCGTCGTCCGGCGTACGGTATGGGACGAGGGGGAGCGCCCCGCTGTCGCCCCGGCCCGGGACCCGGGCGGCGGAGCGGATGGCGCCCTACCGGTTCAGCCGGGCGGCCTCCCCGATGACGTGGACGGCCTCCTCGCTGCGGGTGCGCACGGTGATGGCGGTGGCGCCGCTGTCGGCCCAGGCGCGGAAACGCTGCTTGATGCGCGCCGGCGGGCCGATGAGCGCCTTCATGTCCACCCACTCGTCCGGCACGGCCGCGGCCGCCTCCTCCTTGCGGCCGTCGAGGTAGAGTTCCTGGATGCGCTCGGCCGCGTCGGCGAAGCCCCGGCGGCGCATCATCTGGTTGTGGAAGTTCTTGTCCCGATGCCCCATGCCGCCGACATAGAGCGCTTCGCGCGGCTTGAGCGACGCCAGCCCCGCCTTCACATCGTCGCCCAGAATGACATGCGGCGAGGCGACGATCTCGAAATTGTGGAAGCCCTTGCCGTTGCCGGCCCGCGCGAAGCCCTGCTCCAGCCAGGGGCGGTATTCGTCGAGCGAGCCGGGCACGAAGCCGAGCGGCAGCCAGCCGTCGGCAATCTCGCCCGTCAGGCGCACCGTCGACTCGGCTCCGGTGCCGAGATAGATCGGGATGTCCGGGTTGGGATGCAGGATCATGCGGAGCGGCTTGCCCATGCCGGCGGAGCCTTCGCCCTCGTAGGGGAGCGAGATTTCGCGGCCCTGATGCGTCACGGGCTCCTCGCGCGCGAAGATCTTCCGCATGATCGCGACATAGTCCTTGATCCGCCAGTAAGGCCGGCCCCAGGGTTCCCCATACCAGCCCTCGACGATCTGCGGCCCGGAAACGCCGATGCCGACGATCATCCGCCCGCCGCCGGCAAGCGCGTCGATGGTCTGGGCCTGCATCGCCGCATTGGCCGCCGTGCGCGCGGCAAGCTGGATGATGCCGGTGCCGAGCTTGATCCGCTCCGTGACGGCCGCCAGATAGGCGAGCGGCGTCATGGCGTCGGTGCCGTATGACTCGGCCGTCCACACCGTGTCATAGCCGAGCCTGTCGGCGAGCTTCACCAGCTCCGTCGGGAAATCGAGCCGGGCGCCCGAGTAACCGATTGAAAGACCCAGCTTCATGGGGACGCGCCTCCAGACTGTTGACCATTTGGAAGATCAAAAAACGGGAAATCCGGCATCACTCAGGCTTCATACAAAACTCAGAAAACGAAATAGATAATCAAAAAGGCAAAGCCGATTCCGAACGAGGCCGGCAAAATGCTCTCAACAGTAGTCAGCTTCGAATATACCTTCAAATCCTTCCCTTCACGCAGGAAATGCCATTCCCTTTTGAATGGCTGATACGAGAGCTTTTCCTCGATCTCATGCAGCATATCAAATTTTCCCGAATTAAGTTGCTTGTAAGAACGTATAACGATCCACCAAGAAAATGAAATTATAAGTCCCATAATTCCCATAAACGGCAACAAAATATCTTGAGGAAGACTATTGCTGTCGAATCTTGTCAATATCCCTATAAGCACGGCAATAGCCGACAACAGGCTAACGTATAACTTATTTGCCCCTTCGCGTCTTTGGCTAACTCGGTCAGCCAGTTCCACATGAATTTTGTATATTTCGATAAGTTCATGATCGTTATTTGTGGTCATGCTGCTCTCCGTATCGCATTGACTATACTATCAGTATTCCACTTTACTATTTCATCTGCGTTTTGTTTCACTATCGAAGATGTCCGTTCACTTCCCCATGGTTCAATAGCAACGATTGACTTCGCATACGGAAACCCTTCTTTTGCCAATCGGATTTCCTCATTAATCCACTTGCTATAAGTCGCATATACGCCTGCTAATATTAACACAACACTAGCAGATTGCATTTGCGATTTAATGGCGACACGAAGAGCGGCCGCAGAATTTGCATTGTGTATTGGATTATCTCTGGGAACAGAATAATTTTTGAAGTGAAATCTTGATTTTGGCTTCAACAGGCCGAGCAAACGCTCATAGGCATCGCTATAAGTCCACGAATGACTAATGAACAAATTGTAAACTACCATGTGCTCACGCTTTCAATTTTCGTTAGTTGTTCGCGAATCAACAGAAAGTACATCCACCACGCTCACTCGGCGGCCAGCCCTCGAATAGCCGCCCGCCGGCAGGTCGAACGGGCGGTCACCGGAAAGGGAGGGCACGCGGGCCCGGGCCTCCGCGACGCGCGCCGTGTCGATACCGGCGGTCACGATGCCCGGTTCCTCGCCTCCGTCCGCCAGCACCTCGCCCCAGGGCGCGACGATCAGCGAATGGCCGTAGGTTTTGCGCCCCTCCGCATGCTCGCCCACCTGAGCGGGCGCGACGATGAAGCAGCCGGTCTCGATGGCGCGGGAGCGCAGCAGCACATGCCAGTGCGCGCGGCCGGTGGGCACCGTGAACGCCGACGGCACGGTAATCACCTCCGCCCCCGCCTGCGCCAGCGCCCGGTAAAGCGCCGGGAAGCGCATGTCGTAGCAGATCGTGAGGCCCAGCACCGCCAGCGGCGTATGGACCGTCACCGCGCTCTTGCCGGGCCGGTAGGTCCGGCTTTCCCGGTAGCGGTCGCCCTCGCCGATATCCACGTCGAACATGTGGATCTTGTCATAGGTCGCGGCGACCTCGCCGGACGGGTCGAGCAGGTAGGAACGGTTGGCAAGGCGCTCCTCTTCGGTGCGCGTGACCATCGAGCCCGCCAGCAGCCAGGCGCCGGTCTCCCGCGCCCATTCCCGGAAGGCCGCAAGGCCGCGGTGGCCGTCCTGCGGCTCCGCCTTCTCCAGCACGAGGCGCCGGCGCGGCTCCAGATAGGAGCAGACCTCCGGCGCGGCGATGAAGTCCGCGCCCATGTCGCGCGCCCGGCGGACCATGTCGCCGAGCGCAGCCAGCGTCGGTTCCGTGTCCCGTTCCGCCGTGTTCTGCAGGCAGGCGACCGTGAAGGCGCTCATGACGCCGCTCCCTGCAGCAACGGGTCGAGGCGCCCTGCCCGCTCCAGCGCCGCAAGCTCGTCCGACCCGCCGACATGGGCGCCGCCGATGAAGATCTGCGGCACGGTATGGCGGCCGCCGGACCGGCCCATCATCTCGCTGCGCAGCCCCGGCTGGCCGTCCACATTGATCTCGGTGAACGCGACGCCCTTGCTCTTGAGCAACCGTTTCGCCCGGTGGCAGAAGGGGCACCACGAGCTGGAGTACATCTCGACCCTGGTCATGGCTTCACCATATAGCCGCGCCCGCCTGCCCCGTCGAGACGGCGACGCCCTTGACCCCCGGCCTTCCCGTGCGGATAAACCGCCCGCCGATTATGGAACGGTGGACCATGAAGCGAATTTTCTCCGGCATCCAGCCGACCGGAAACCTGCATCTCGGGAACTATCTGGGCGCCATCCGCAACTGGGTGGGGATGCAGCGCGACTTCGACTTCAACTGCATCTTCTGCATCGTCGATCTGCACGCCATCACGGTGCCGCAGGACCCCGTTGAACTGGCCGCCAACACCCGCGAGGTGACCGCCGCCTATATCGCGTCCGGGATCGACCCGGAGCGTTGCATCATCTTCAACCAGAGCATGGTGTCGGGCCACGCCGAGCTTGCCTGGGTGCTCAACTGCCATGCGCCGATGGGCTGGCTCAACCGCATGACCCAGTTCAAGGAGAAGGCGGGCAAGCGCCGCGACGCCGCCGCGGTCGGGCTCTTCGCCTATCCGGTGCTGATGGCCGCCGACATCCTGCTCTACCGCGCCAGCGACGTGCCGGTCGGCGAGGACCAGAAGCAGCATCTGGAGCTCGCGCGGGATGTCGCGGGCGCATTCAACCGCCACTACTATTGCGAAGCGTTCGTGCTGCCGGAGCCGCGCATTTTCGGCGCCGCGACCAGGGTGATGAGCCTGCGCGACGGCAACGCGAAGATGAGCAAGTCCGACCCCTCGGCCAATTCCCGCATCAACCTGTCGGACGACGCCGACGCGATCGCGCAAAAGATCCGCCGGGCGAAGACCGATCCCGAGGCGCTGCCGAGCGAGCCGGAGGGGCTGGAAGGCCGGCCGGAGGCCGAAAATCTCATCGGCATCCATGCCGCGCTTGCCGGAGTGGATGAAGCGGCGGTCTGCCGCGAGTTCGGCGGACGCGGCTTCTCCGACTTCAAGGCCGCGCTGTCCGAACTGGCCGTGGAGGTGTTGTCCCCGGTCACGTCCGAGATGCGCCGCCTGACGGCCGACCCGGGCTATATCGACGGCGTGCTGGCGGACGGGGCGGCGCGGGCGGACGCCATCGCTTCTGCAACGATGAGCGAGATCAGGGAGATCGTCGGCTTCCTGACGCCCCGGCGCGGCGCATGAAGAAGGCGGAGATCGAGACCTTCTTCGACCGCCTGGCGGCCGCCCTGCCGGAGCCGCAGGGGGAGCTGCACTACGTCAACCCCTACACGCTGCTGGTCGCGGTCGTGCTGTCGGCCCAGGCGACCGATGTCGGCGTCAACAAGGCGACGAAGACGCTGTTCGCCGAGGCCGACACGCCGGAAGCCATGCTGGCGCTCGGCGAGGACGGCGTGCGCCGCCATATCCGCACCATCGGCCTCTTCAACGCCAAGGCGCGCAATGTCATCGGGCTCTCGCGGATCCTGGTGGAGGAGCATGGCGGCGCGGTGCCGGAGAGCCGGGAGGCGCTGGAACGCCTGCCCGGCGTCGGCCGCAAGACGGCCAATGTCGTCCTCAACACGGCTTTCGGCCGGCCGACCATCGCGGTGGACACACATATCTTCCGCGTCGGCAACCGCACCGGCCTCGCGCCCGGCAAGACGCCGCTGGAGGTGGAGAAGAAGCTCGAGCGGCGCGTGCCGGCGCACCGCAAGCTGCATGCCCACCACTGGCTCATCCTGCACGGGCGCTATGTCTGCAAGGCGCGGAAGCCCGACTGCCCGGCCTGCGCGGTCGCCGATCTCTGCGGCTTCAAGGGCAAGACGACGGTCTGAGCGGCGGTGCCGGCTATTGCAGCTCCACCGCATAGGTCTCCACCGGCGGCAGGGAGTCCACCAGGCCGCGCTCCACGACGAACTCTGCGAACCGCTCGTAGCGCCGCCGGTCCAGCGCCGCCGGCCTGAGCGCGAAGCGAGGCAGCGTGTCCCGCCAGGCCCGGCGGTTGAGTTCGTCATCGAGGTCCTTGCGGTCGCCGGCGATGAACAGCGCCCAGGACTCCTCGGGATGGTTGACCATGTACTGGACGCCGCGCTCGACCGCGTCCACGAAGGCGCGGTAGGCGGGACGGTCGAGCGTGTCCTTGTGGGCGACGACGATCAGTTCGTCATAGGGCGGCACACCCTCTTCCTCCAGATAGAAGGCGCGGCCCGGATGGCCCACGATATCCATCTGGTTCAGCTCGAAATTGCGGAAAGCGCCGATCACCGCATCTACCTGCCCTGCAATGAGCGACGGCGAGAGCGACCAGTTGACGTTCACCTTCTCGATATCGTCCATCGTGAGCCCGTGGGGCTGGAGCACGCCTTCGAGCAGGGCGTCTTCCAGCCCCGCCACGGAATAGCCCACCCGCTTGCCCTTGAGGTCGGCGATCGTGCGGATCGGGCTGTCCTCAAGCACCACGATCGTGTTGAGCGGCGTGGCCACCAGGGTGGCGATGCGCACCAGCGGCAGGCCCGCAGCCGCCTGCATGTGCAATTGCGGCTGGTAGGAGACCGCGAGGTCCGCCTTGCCGGCCGCCACGATCTTCGGCGGATCGTTCGGGTCGGCAGGCGGCACGAATTCCACCGACAGGCCGGCCTCGGCGAAATAGCCGCGCTCCTGCGCCACATAGAGCGGCCCGTGGTCCGGATTGACGAACCAGTCGAGCAACACGGTGAGTTTCTCTTCCGCCGCTGCGGGATGGGCAGCAAGCAGACAGGCAACGGCAAGCGCCGGAAGGCGGGGTTTCATGGTTCTACAGGCTCCTTTTCCTGCTCTTGCCACAAAGTGTCGACCTGCCAGGGCACCGCGAGGCGAAGCAGGCGGTCGACGGTGAAGTAGAGGATGAGCGCCATCGCCGCGAGGACGACCAGCGCGGCGAACATCAGGTCCACCTGCATCCGCGCATTGGCGTGCAGCATGAGGTAGCCGAGCCCGGCCGACGCACCGACCCACTCGCCGACGACAGCGCCGATGGGGGCTACGGCCGTTGCGACGCGCAGACCGGACGCGCAGGCCGGCAAGGCCGCGGGAATGCGCAGGCGAAGAAGCTGGCGCCAGCGCGAGGCGCCCATGCTGCGCGCGAGGTCGAGCCAGCCGGGGTCCGTGCGGGACAGGCCGTCATAGAAGGCGGCGGTCACCGGGAAGAAGATGATGAGCACCGCCATCGCGACCTTGGACGCCATGCCGTAGCCGAGCCAGAGCACAAGCACCGGCGCGATCGCGAACACCGGAACGGCCTGGCTCGCGACCAGCACCGGGAGCAGCCACAACCGCGCGGGGCGCAGATGGGCTATGACCAGGGCGGAAAATGCGCCGAGCACCGCACCGATTCCGAGGCCGAGCAGAATCTCCGCCAGGGTCGTGCCGGCGTGGGTCAGCAGCAGCCCGGAGTGGCTCGCAAGCGCCGCCAGCACGGCCGGCGGCCCCGGCAGGATGAATGGCTGCGCGCCCGTCGCCCACACGACCGCCTGCCACAAGATCAGCAGGCCGGCCGTGACCGCCGCCATGCGCAGCGCCGCCTTCATGCCGCAAGCCTTGCGAGCAGCTCGCCCTGCGCCGCCAGCACCGCCGGGTCGCGAACATCGCGCGGCGGCGCAAGGTCCGGCACCGGCTGCGATTCCAGCGCCGCCGGCCGCCCCGTCATGACATGGACCCGATCCCCGAGGCGCAGCGCCTCCAGCGGGTCGTGGGTCACGAGCAGCACGCTCCGCCCCGCCAGCATCCGCGCGGCGAGGTCCTGTGCCGCGTGTCGGGTAATGGCGTCCAGGCTACTGAAGGGCTCGTCCATCAGCACGACGGGACGGTCTTCCATCAGCGTGCGCACCAGCGCGACACGTTGGCGCTCGCCGCCTGAGAGCGTCGCCGGCAGTGCCCGGACGGCGTCTCCGAGCCCGACCTCGATCAACAGCCGGCGCGCGCGGTCGAAGTCCGGCCGCTCGCCGCGCAGACGCGCGCCCAGCACCGCATTTTCCAGGGCGTTGGCCCAGGGCAACAGAAGGTCGCTCTGGCCCATATAGGCGACAGGCCCGGTGCGCACCCGGCCCGCGGCCGCGCCGTCCAGCCCGGCGATCAGCCGAAGGAGGCTCGTCTTGCCCACCCCGCTTGGCCCGAGCAGGCAGGTCCAGAGCCCGGCTTCGAGGCGGATGTCCAGCCCGTCGAACAGCGGCGCGCCGCCATAGGAGAGCGCGGCTCCGCGTATATCGACGGCAAACTCTATGTCCGATGCGGTCCCGCCCACACGCTCCCTCCGCCGGTACTAACCGGATCAGGTTCCTGGGGTCGTCCCGTTGGCGGGACCTCTCAGCCGCGTTGAACGCAGCTCCCCCGAGTGGAACGGTCAAGATGGACGCCGCCTGCGGCTTTGGCAAGGCTCCGCGAGGCGAAGCTGTCGCCGGCTCGCCTAAATCGCCGCCTCGGCGAGCGACTGGATAAAGTCGATGCCGCGAACCTGTTTGCGGCGCAGGCGCTTGTCGTTGGTGATGAAGAGGTTCGCGCCGGCCGCCGCCGCGCACGCAAGCTGGATCGCGTCGGGCGGACGGATGGAGCGGTCCCGGCGAATCTCTGCGAATCTGGGCGCGACCCGAAGGTCGAACGGCAACACTGTCGCCGCCTCCGCGATCGCCCTTTCATAGCGGTGCGCCAGTTCTTCGTGTCCGGCTTCGACCGGCTTGACCAGAAGCTCGCCGAGCGTGAGTGCGGAGGTGAGCAATTCGTCCCCGCGTTCAAGCATCCGCCTGCGGAGGGCGCGAACCTGTTCGGTCTCCAGACTCCGACCCTCGAAGAGATAGACGAACAGGTTCGTATCCCAGAATATCCGGCTCACTCCCAGCCCTCGCGAAGACGGCTGACATAGGCGTCAGCGTCCTCGTTCGCCCAGATTTCCCTGCCGCTGCCCTCCAAGGCCAGAATCGGGTCCGCCGCCGCAACGGGCCACGCCATGTCCGCCTCCCTCAATGAATATTCCGGATCGCCAGCGGCGCCCGATGCCGATGCCAGATAGTCCTGGTGGTACCAGTCGAGCAGTTCCCGACAGGCCGGCGGCAGCGCCTCCCGGTCGGGAAACGACGCGCCGGAAAGCCGGCCCGGGTGGCAATCGTCGCCCGGCCGGTACAGCCGCCGGCGCCCTCTTGATGTTTCGGTCAGCATTTTCATGCGGTTGGGCTGGGGTTTCTTGCCGGCTACGCAATGAACTGACACATGCGCCTGGACGCTGGGAGCGTGCATCTCGCCTGCTCCTGTGTTTTCCGCCGCAACCTGTGCGACGATTTCCGCGACCGGGAAATCCGCCCGGTGCGGGTTTGCGCGATGAAGCGTGGCCGTCGCTATCCATACAGCGTCTGCAATCTTGATAGCCATCTTGTTGCAACCTGCCGCCAATGAGACGCGATGGAATATAGTTATATATATTAAATAGTCAACAATTAAATATCTTCGATCGTCCGACTAGGCGCTCGAAGTCACGCTGCTCCGTTCCTGCCTGTCCAATCGACGACGCACGGCGTCTTCGATGCTGCCGAGAATGCCCTTGGGCAGGAAGACGATGAACAGGACCAGCGCCACACCGTAGATCGCATTGTCGAGCCCGACCGCGTCGGTGCCGATATAGATGCGCAGCAACTCGGCCAGCAGGAGCGTGATGATCGCGCCGAAGGTCGGACCGAACTGCGTGAACACCCCGCCCGCGACCACGGCGAAGACAATCTGCAGGGAAATGCCGATACCGCTCACCGTGTCGGGAGCGACGAACAGTTGGTACTGCACATACATCGCGCCGCCGAATGCCGTCATCACGGCGGAGAGCACGGTGATCTTCAGCTTTTCCCAGGTGACGTTGATGCCGGCCGCGGCCGCGCTGTCCTCGTCCTCGCTGACGGCGTCGAGCGCATGACGGACCATCGAGCGGTCCACCGCCCGCCAGATCAGCAGGCCGACCAGCCACACGACAACGGCGATCAGGAACCAGGTTTCCTTGTCCTCGAACTGGAGCGCGACGATGCTGGGGGTATCGTCGTTGCCCCGTGGCGTGGGCGTAAAGCCGAGCGAGCCGCCGGTATGGTCGCGGGTGGCGATCACCGTCTGGCGGACTACCTCCGTCAGCGCCAGGGTGACGAGCGCGAAATAGTGTCCGGTGATCCGGAACTTGAAGCAGGGATAACCGACGATCACGGCGAGCAGGGCCGCGAGAGCGAGCGCTATCGGAATGCCGAGCCAGGGCGTCATGCCGGCATAGTTCCAGAGCAGCGCCGTCGCGTAGGCGCCGAGGCCCATGAACGCGCCGTGCCCGAGCGACACGAGGCCGAAGCGCCCCATGAGCGACCAGCCCGTATAGGTGAATGCCCAGATCAGGATGACGATCATGATATGCAGCGGATAGGAGGGGATGCCGACGAGCGCCGCGACCACCAGCAGCGCGGCGAAGACGATCGGCAGGGCGAGACTGTTCATGACCGCCGCCCCATGATGCCCTCGGGCCGCACGAACATCATCGCGATGAAGAAGGCGAAGGCGAACACATAGCCCCACTCGAGATCGAAGTGGTAGCCGCCGAGCGCAATCAGCTCCGAGAGGATGAAGGCGGCGATGAAGCCGCCCACCATGTTCCCGAGGCCGCCGAGCACGCAGATCATGAAAGTGATCGGCCCGAAGCTGAGCCCGACGAAAGGATGCACATCGTATTGCAGCACCAGCAGACACGCCGCGAGGCCGGCGAGACCGCCGCCGATGGCGCTCGAAATCAGGTAGAGCCGGCCCTGGGCCGCGCCCATGAGCGTCATGATTTCCCGGTCCTGGCTGATGGCGCGGATCGCCGTGCCCATGAAGGTGCGCGTGAGGAACAGGTAGAGGCCGGCCACGCAGGCGGCGGCGGTGACGAAGGCCGCGAGCCGAGACCACGAGATGTAGATGTCCTCGGTCAGCGGAAACGAGCCGAGCGAGACGCCCAGATTGCGGAAATCGATGCCGAAGGCGAGCGTTGCGACGCTCTGGAAAAAGAACAGCAGGCCCCCGGTCGCCAGAAGCTGGTTGATCGGCGCCGAGTCCAGCAGGTGGCGGATGACCAGTTCGTGCACGGCATAGCCGATAATGGCGGTTATGAGGATGCCCGCCGGCATGGCAAGCAGCAGCGGCACGCCGTAGAAGCTGTGCAGATAGTAGATGCCGTACATGCCCAGCATCACGATCTCGGCGTAACAGATCCAGACGACGTCCACGACGCCGAAGATCAGGTTCAGGCCAAGCGACAGCAGCGCCAGCACGCCGCCGAGGAGCAGCCCGTTTATCATCGCCTCGTAGAGAAAAACGTCTGAAACCGCGAAGCCGAGATTGCCTTCCCGTATGATCGCGGGCACATAGGCCAGGCACACGAACAGCCCTGCCGCGATTACGATCAGCCAGACGCGGGTATCGATCCTGCCCATTCCCGTTCCCCGTTCCCGAAGCGCCAGGCCTCAAAGGCCCATATAGAGGCGTCGTATCTCGTCGCTGGCGGCCAGTTCCTCGGCCGCGCCGCTCATCCGGATGGAACCCGCCTCCAGCACATAGGCACGGTCCACGACGCGCAGCACCTGCTGCACGTTCTGCTCCACGATCAGCACCGTCAGCCCCTGCTCGCGAATGACCCGCACCAATTCGAAAATGCGCTGCACGATGACCGGCGCGAGACCGGCGGAGGGTTCGTCCAGCAGCAACAGCTTGGGTTCGCTCATCAGCGCGCGCCCGATAGCGCACATCTGCTGCTCGCCGCCGGAGAGCGTGCCGGCGAGCTGGTGGCGCCGCTCCTTCATGCGCGGGAACAGGTCATAGACGAATTCGAGCCGGCGGGAGAACGCCGCGCGGGCGGAGGGGACGAATGCCCCCATGCGCAGATTGTCCTCCACCGACATGCGGGGAAAGAGACGCCGGTTCTCCGGCACATGCGCAATCCCGAGATCGACGATCCGGTGCGGGGGCGTGGCCACAAGGTCGCGCCCCTCCATGTCCATGCGGCCGCCGCGCGCGGGAATGAGGCCGGAGATGACCCGCATCAGGGTGGTCTTGCCGGCGCCGTTCGGCCCGATCACGGCGACCGCCTCTCCGGCATTGACTTCCAGCGTACAGTCGAACAGCGCCTGAAACGTGCCGTATCCGGCATCGACATTGGAGAGTGTCAGCATCGGGTTCGGGCGTTCCGCCTTGCCTGCTTCAGGCGTCCGCCGCAGCGCCGGTATCGACGATATCCGTGCCGAGATACACTTCGATCACGCGCGGGTCGTTCGCTACCTCCGAAGGCGATCCCTCCGAGATCTTCTCGCCGTGGTCCAGCACCATCACGCGGTCCACGACCCGCATCAGCACCCCCATGATGTGCTCGACCCAGATCACCGTGATCCCCTTCTCGGCGCGGATCTTGCCGAGCATGTCCGCTGCCTGGTCCATCTCGCTGTCGTCCAGGCCGCCCAGGCTTTCATCGGCCAGCAGCAGCCGGGGTTTCGTTGCCAGCGCCTTGGCGAGCTCCAGCTTCTTGAGACCGGCTGCGCCCAGGCTGCTTGTCTCGGCCCTGGGGTCGGTTGGCAGCCCGACCATTTCCAGCGCCTCCTCGGCCGCCTCCCAGGCCTCCGCCCGGGAGACATGGTCCTGCCCGTAATATCCCGCGAGCGCTGCATTTTCGAGGATCGACAGGCGCCGGAAAGGCCGAGGTATCTGGAACGTGCGCCCGATGCCCATATGCACGATCCGGTGCGGCATAAGGCCCGCCAGCTCCCGGCCCTCGAACCGGATTGACCCGGCCGTCGGCGGGAAGGCCCCGGCGAGCATGTTGAAGATCGTGCTCTTGCCGGAGCCGTTAGGCCCGATCAGCCCCAGTATTTCGCCCTGCTCGACATGAAAGGAGACGTCGCTCACGGCCGTGAAGCCGCCGAAACGCTTGAAGAGATGTTCGACGGCCAGCACGGCTCAGCCCCCTCCCCCGGTTCGTGTCGATGCGCGGATCGTCACTTCGCGTAGGGGGACGAGTCCGGCAGCGGCAGAACGGGGTCGATGGTCTGGAGCGCCTTCGGCCAGGCGACCTTGATGTCCCGGTCCACATACTGGACGACGACCGGGAAGGCCTCGGTATTCTGGCCGTCCATCGCGCTGCCGGGCTCCGGGAACTTGACGCCGAAGCCGAGCAGCGTTCCGCCGACGGGTATATCGGTTTCGAGAGCCGCGGCCCTGAGCGCATCGGCCGAGATGCCGCCATGGTCGCGGATTGCGCGCGGCAGCACATCAGTGAAGAAAACATGCGCGTTGGACGCCGCCATGCCGACATGCGCGGAAATCCGCTTCAGGTCCATGTCCGGCGTTCCCGCGGCCTTGGCGTATTCCCTGCCGACCATTTCGGTCACGTCGCCGAGTCCGGGCGCGAGGGATGCCGGGTCGAGCAGCCAGATAGCGACCGGATCGACGTTGAAGATGTGGTTGGCGGCATCGCCAAGGGCCTCGTAAAGCTTGTCCGGCACGCCGTAGCCGGCGCCATGGCCGATCAAGGCGCGGAAGCGCAGGCCCTGCTCCTGGGCCTGACGCAGGAACAGGCTGATGTCCGGGTTGTAGCCGGTGTGCAGGATCACGTCCGGACGGGCGCGCTTCAGCTTCGTGACCAGCGAGGAAAGGTCGGGCGCCGTCGTGGCGTAGCCTTCCTTCAGCACGATATCGAAGCCATGCTGCTCCGAGCCGGCCTCATTGCCTGCGGCGACGCCGGAGCCGTAAGGGCCGTCCTCATGGATGATCGCAACCTTGAGGTCCGACGGTTCGATGCCGAGCTTCTCCTTGGAATAGGCGGCCAGGAAGTCGGTCGAAGACGTGCCGAACATGCCGCCATGCACCTGCGGGCGGAACACATATTTCAGGTTCCGGTCCCGGAGCACCGCCGGCGAGATGCAGGTGGTGATCCACATGAACTTCTTGAGCTGCTCGACGCGGGCGGCCACCGGCACGCACTGGGCCGAACTGTAGAAGCCGAGCAGCATGTCCACATTTTCCTGCTCGATGAGGCGGACGGCCTCGTTGATCGCCACGTCGGGCTTGGACTGCGCATCCGCGTAGATCGGCTCGATCTTGTAGCCCTCGACGCCGCCCTGGGCGTTGATGTAGTCGATCATGATCTTGGCGCCGCGCGCCTGCAGCTCCGACCCGCCGCCGGCCAGCGGCCCTGTATAGTCGTAGATGACGCCGATCTTGATCGTCTTGTCCACCGCCTGCGCCGACACTGCGAACGCCAGCGCTGCCACGCCGGCCGCCAGGCCGCGCGCGATTGTCCTGAATTTCATGGCACCCCTCCCGGTCTTGCCCTGTCCGCAACTCTATATCAGTCCCCGCCCGAAGAGTCAGTATCCCGCGACCATGCCCGGCGACCTCCGGACTTTGCGCTTGCGCCCTGCCCGATTTCGCCTATGTTGCGCTGCCTGACGCGGGAGTAGCTCAGAGGTAGAGCATCACGTTGCCAACGTGAGGGTCGCGAGTTCAAATCTCGTCTCCCGCTCCAGACCCTCCCCAAACCAGCTTCACCGCCGTTCGGGCAGAACGGTTCCAAGCGCCTGCTCGAAGGCTTCAGGCCGTTCGTACATGGCCCAGTGGCCGGCGCGCGGCACCATGGCGATCCGGGTCGCCGGCCGGATGGCGCGAATGGCGGCGACCCGCTCGCGGAAGAAGGGCCAGGCGGTCCAGTCCCATTCGCCCCAGATCGCGGCCAGCGGCGCCTCGATCAGCGGCAGGCGGTCGCGGAGCGCAGGCGTGGCGCTCACCCAGCGGCTCTTGGTGACGGCCCGCATCGTGTTGGTGACCTGCATGTGGACCGCGAAATCGTCGACGGCGCGCGGGTCCGCCAGCATCAGGATTTCGAGGTTGCGCCTCGCCAGGCTCTTCAACTGGGCCGGGGTCATGTCCCGCCGGAAGCGCTCCAACGCCGGTCCCCGCGCCCGCCGCAGTCCCATCGCGCCGACGCCGACCATGGTGAAGCTGTTCAGCAGGTCCGGCAGGTAGGGCGCCGCATGGCCGCCGACGATGCCGCCGAAGGAAAACCCGACGAGATCGACCCGCTGGCCGCGCTCCTCAAGGACATGACGCAGGCCGTCGGCGACGATCCGCCCGATCGAGTCGATATCCCGCCGGTCCGGCGGCGGGGCCGATTCGCCGAGCCCGGGCGTGTCGCAGGCATAGACCCGGCGGTCGCGCGCCAGGGACCGGACATTGCGGAACCAGTGCCACCAGGAGCCGTAGCCGCCATGCATCAGCATGAGCGGTGGCGCACCCGGCTCGCCGAAGACGCGCCAGACCATCTCGCCGTCGCCGCAGGGCGATGTCCTGACCGCAGCCTCGGTCTCCACCGCGCGAATCGCCTCGGCGACCGCAGGCGGCGGCAGGACCGGCGGCCGCGCGCTCCTTCGGGGGACGGCAGCCGCTCCGTTCCCGGCGCTCACGCCCGCGCCCTGCGTCCCTTGAGGTGGAGCAGGACCAGGCAGTCGCGCTTCTTGCGCTTGAGGTCGGCGCAGGCTCGCCTGGCGGCGTCTTCCTCGAAACCGGCGAGACGGGCCCTGTAGAGCTTGCGCCCGCTGGAGGCTCTCATCGGCCAGGCGCCGGCATAGACCCCATCAGGCAATCCGCGCAGCAGTCCCGCCGCGGCCTGGGCCTGCTTTCGCGCCGTTTTCCGGCTGGCATAGACGCCTACCTGGACAGCGTAGTCGCCGGCATCGGCTGCGGAGACTTGCGGTGGCAATTCCGGTATCGCTGCGATGGCCGGCAGTTTCGATTTCGCAGCGGGCGGCTGCGCGCCCGAAGGCGCCGGAACCGGCGAGGCCGACGGGGCTTTGGCAATCCGGGGCGCAGGCACCGGCGGCGGCGCGAGGACCGGCGCCTTGCCGTGGCGGATGACAAAACAGTCCATACGCCGGGTCTTCAGCTTGCGGCAGGCCCGGAAAGCATCGCTCTTTCCGTAACCCACGAGCCGGGCCCGATACACCGTGCCTCCGTTGCGCCGCGCCTTGGGCCATGCGCCCCAGGCGCCTCCGCTTGGAACGCCTATCTTTTCCGCCGCGGTGCGCGCCATCCTGCGGGCGGCGGCCTTGTTCCGCACCGCGCCCACCTGCACCGCCCAGACGGGCCCGCGCTCGTCAACGGCCCGGCGCGGCTTCAACCGGGCGAAGACGCGGTCCGTCAGCTTCGCGACATGGCGGTCGCGCGAGCGGGCCGTGCGCCCTCCCATGACCACGGTAATCAGGCGGCGCCCCTTGCGGACGGCAGAGAAGGCCAGGTTGAAACCCGACTTGGATATGTAGCCCGTCTTGAGCCCGTCGGCCCCGGAATAGCGGCGCAGCAGACGGTTGTGGGAACGGTATGTGCGCCCCCTGAACTTGAACGATTTCAAGGAGAAGTAGCTGTAATATTGCGGGAAATTCCTCATGAGGGCGCGCGCCAGGCGAGCCATGTCGCGGGCCGTGGTCCATTGCTGGGAATGCCAGAGACCCGACGCATTCCGGAACGAGGTGCGGTGCATGCCGAGCTGCCGGGCCTTGCGGTTCATCACCCTTGCGAACTTCCGCTCGCTGCCGGCGATATGGTAGGCGACCGTCGTCGCCACATCGTTGGCCGACTTGACGACGAGCGCGCGTATCGCGTCGCGCACGGTGATGGTCGAACCGCGTTTGACGCCGAGCCGGGAGGGCGGCTGCAATGTCGCGCGGTGCGGGACCTTCATGCGGGTCGTGAGCTTGTACTTGCCGCTTCGGAGCCGCTCGAAGATGAGATACAGGGTCATCATCTTGGTCAGCGACGCCGGATAGCGGCGCGCCGTGGACCGTTCTCCGTGGAGCACGGCGCCGCTGTCGGCGTCCACGACAACCGCAGCGTAGCGCGCCGCCGGCGCGGGATCGGCCGCGAACACAAGTGCGACCAGAAGCAGGACAGCGGGAATCGCTTTCATGGGCCCTCCCCGGCCGACATAGAGTCAATCCGGTTCCGCTGCAATGCCGCAGGGCGTCTTTTCCTCGGCCGAGGGTCTGGCGCCCGCCCTTGAACGCCCGTGGCTTACTCCTACTTCGATACCGGTTATGCTAGTCTCGCGGATACGGTCCCCGTGCGGGAGAAGAAGTGGATGAGCGACGAACGGCGAGGCGGAGACGAAGGCCCGAATACGGGCGTGCTCGTCAGGACCAAGCCGGAGACGAAGAAGCCTTCGCTATACAAAGTCATCATGCTCAATGACGACTACACGCCGATGGAATTCGTCGTTCACATCCTGCAGGCCTTCTTCCACAAGAGCCGCGAGGAGGCGACGAAGATCATGCTGATGGTCCACCAGCGGGGAATCGGGGTCTGCGGCGTCTATACCTACGAGGTCGCCGAGACAAAGGTCACCCAGGTGGTGGATTTTGCGAGGCGGCACGAACACCCGCTGCAGTTGACGCTCGAAAAGGAGTAGCCGGTCGATGCTGTCCCGCACCCTCGAACAGACGCTGCACCGGGCGCTGTCCTACGCGAAGGAGCGCAGGCACGAATATGCGACGCTGGAGCATCTGCTGCTGGCGCTTACCGAGGACCGGGACTGCATCGCCGTCCTGCGGGCCTGCTCGGTGGAGGTCGACAATCTGAGGACCGAGGTCTCGGGCTATCTGGACGAGGAGCTCGACAATCTCGTGGTGGACCGGGAGGGCGACCCCAAGCCGACCGCCGGCTTCCAGCGCGTCCTCCAGCGCGCCGCCATCCATGTGCAGTCGTCGGGGCGCGAGGAGGTGACGGGCGCCAACGTGCTCGTCGCAATCTTCTCCGAGCGCGAGAGCCACGCCGTGTTCTTCCTCCAGGGCCAGGAGATGACCCGCCTAGACGCCGTGAACTACATCAGCCACGGCATCGCCAAGAGCGCCGGCCACTCCGAGCCGCGGCGGGTGCGCGGCGCCGAGGAGCGCCAGGAGAACGAAGGCGGCGAGTCGGCCAAGGGCAAACAGGCCGAAGCGCTGCAGGCCTATTGCGTCAACCTCAACGAGAAGGCGGACGCCGGCAAGATCGACCCGCTGATCGGGCGCGAGCTCGAAGTCGAGCGGACCATCCAGATCCTCTGCCGGAGGACCAAGAACAACCCGCTCTATGTCGGCGAGCCCGGCGTCGGCAAGACCGCCATCGCCGAGGGGCTGGCGCGCAAGATCGTCGAGGGCGCGGTGCCGGAGGTGCTGGCGGAGGCGACCATCTACGCGCTCGACATGGGCTCGCTGCTCGCGGGCACGCGCTACCGGGGCGACTTCGAGGAACGGCTGAAGCAGGTGCTGGCGGAGCTCGATTCGCTCGAGGGCGCCATCCTGTTCATCGACGAGATCCACACCGTCATCGGCGCCGGCGCCACCAGCGGCGGCTCGATGGACGCCTCCAACATACTGAAACCCGCGCTCGCCAGCGGCACGCTGCGCTGCATCGGCTCGACCACCTACAAGGAATACCGCAACTATTTCGAGAAGGACCGCGCGCTGGTCCGCCGCTTCCAGAAGATCGACGTGCACGAGCCGTCGGTGCCGGACGCCATCAAGATCATGATGGGCCTCAAGCCCTATTACGAGGAGCATCACGGCGTCCGCTACACCACCGAGGCCATCCGCACGGCGGTCAGCCTCTCGGCGCGCTACATCAACGACCGCAAGCTGCCGGACAAGGCCATCGACGTGATCGACGAGGTCGGTGCGGCCCAGCTTCTGCTGCCGCCCAGCCGGCGCAAGAAGACCGTCGGCGTGCGCGATGTCGAGGGCATCGTCGCCAAGATCGCGCGCATCCCGCCGAAGAGCGTCAGCCGCGACGACCGCGAGGCGCTGCAGACGCTGGAGCGCGACCTGAAGACGGTCGTGTTCGGCCAGGACACGGCCATCGAGGCGCTGGCGAGCGCGGTCAAGCTGGCGCGGGCCGGCCTGCGCGAGCCGGAGAAGCCCATCGGCAGCTACCTGTTCTCGGGCCCCACGGGCGTCGGCAAGACCGAGGCCGCCCGCCAGCTTGCGCGCTGCCTGGGCGTCGAGCTCGTGCGCTTCGACATGTCGGAATACATGGAGCGCCACAGCGTTTCGCGGCTGATCGGCGCGCCGCCCGGCTATGTCGGCTTCGACCAGGGCGGCCTGCTGACCGACGCCGTGGACAAGAACCCGCATGTGGTGCTGCTGCTCGACGAGATCGAGAAGGCGCATCCCGATGTGTTCAACGTGCTGCTCCAGATCATGGACCACGGCAAGCTGACCGACCACAGCGGCAAGCAGGTCGATTTCCGCAATGTCATCGTCATCATGACGACCAATGCCGGCGCGTCGGACCTCGCCAAGGCGGCGATCGGCTTCGGGCGCAATGTCCGCGAGGGCGACGACAAGGAGGCCATCGACAGGCTGTTCTCGCCGGAATTCCGCAACCGGCTGGACGCGATCATCTCCTTCGGCAACCTGCCGATGGAGGTGGTGCACCGGGTGGTGGACAAGTTCGTCGCGGAGCTGGAAGGCCAGCTCGACGACCGCCAGGTCGAAATCCTGCTGACCGACGCGGCCCGCGAATGGCTCGCCGAAAAGGGCTACAGCACGGAATACGGCGCCCGCCCGCTCGCCCGCGTGATCCAGGAGAGCATCAAGAAGCCGCTCGCCGAGGAACTGCTGTTCGGCCGTCTCGCCAAGGGCGGAACGGTGGAGGTGGACACCGGCGAGGACGGCCTCACCTTCGCCTATCCCGAGCCGGCCCCTGCCTCGCCGAAACCGAAGGCCCGGAAGAAGGAGCCGGCGGCGCTGTAACCGGCGAAAGCCGCCGGGAGCCCGGCGGATGAACGGAGTGGACATTTTTCGTGTCGAAACGGGACGAAGACAGGCAAACGCCGTCACCCCGGACTTGATCCGGGGTCCAACTCCGGCTTTCTCGGCGGGCGCAGGCGGTCCCGTCTGGTTTCGAACGGCTGCGGCGAGCGCAGATGGTCCGGGATGGACCCCGGATCAAGTCCGGGGTGACGGTTTGGAGCAGGCCGGGGCTGTTTCCCGTAGGACGGACAGCACAACACCCGACAAATCCGGGTCCTTCGCGCGCCGTATCCGGGCGGCCGCGCTCGCCGCCCTGCTTTGTCTCGGCGCAATTCCGGGCGGTCTCGCGCAGGCCGCCGAACCGCGCGAATACCGCTCCGAGAAGCACGCCTTCCGCCTCGTTCCGGTCGGCGGCCCGTTCGACCAGGCGTGGGGCATGGCATTCCTGCCCGACGGACGCATGCTGGTGACGGAGCTGGACGGCAATCTCCGCCTCCTTGAGACAGGCGGGAAGCCGTCGGACCCGCTTCCGGGCCTGCCCCGTATCGAGGTCTACGGCCAGGGCGGGCTGATGGACATCGCGCTCGACCCAAGCTTCGCGGCCAGCCGGCGGCTCTATCTGAGCCACATCGCGGACACGGCCAACGGCTGGACGACGGCGGTCAGCACGGCGCGGCTGGACGGCGGCCGGCTCCACGGGTTCGAGACCGTCTTCACCGCCCGCGCGGCGGCCCGCGGTGGCCGGCATTTCGGCTCGCGGCTGCGGTTATCCAGTGACGGCAGGCTGTTCGTCACCATCGGCGACCGCGGCTACCGGCCGAGCGCCCAGGACCTCGGCACCCACGCCGGCGCGATCCTGAGGCTCGATCCCGACGGCGCGGCGGCGCCCGGCAACCCCTTCGCCGGACGGGCCGGAGCGCTGCCGGAGATCTGGTCCTACGGGCACCGCAACCCGCAGGGCCTCGCCTTCGACCCCGCCACCGGCCGGCTGTGGTCGCAGGAGCACGGGCCGCGCGGCGGCGACGAGGTCAACCTCGTCCGGCGCGGGCGGAACTACGGCTGGCCGGTCATCACCTACGGGCGCAATTACAGCGGCACGAAGATTACCGACGAGACCGCCCGGCCGGGCATGGAGCAGCCCGCGACCTACTGGACGCCCCCCATCGCGCCGTCGGGGCTGACGGTCTATCGCGGCGGCAGGTTTCCCCGCTGGGACGGCAACCTCTTCGTCGGCGCGCTCCGCGCCCAACTCCTCGTCCGGCTGGAACTGGACGGCGACAGGGTGGTCCACGAAGAGCGTCTGCTGACGGATTTCGGCAACCGGATACGCGACGTGCGCACCGGCCCGGACGGCCTGATCTACCTGCTGCTGGACGAGAACGACGCCCAAATCTGGCGCCTGGAGCCGCTTTAGGCCCTGTCGGGCGGCCGCACAAGCCGCGAGACCCTCTCCCGGCCTGCCTGGTTCTTCGTCGCCCCGGACATGGCTCGCGCTCCGGGCAAAAGCACAAAACAGGATATTTTCCCCTTTCAGGCTTGGGATCGGCCCATTTGTTCCCTATATACCCCCACTCTTACACCACCCGGCAAGCGAGCGAAGCGATGACCTGAATGCGGCCCGGGGCGCGCGCCAGCGCCCGACGGGCACCCCCATGCCTATCGGGGGCGGAGGCCGGCGGCCGCCCAACGGGACAGGTGCGTCCGGCGGGCGGCCGGGCGCGTGACGGACGACGCTGGAAATCGAAAACACCTGAAACGGAAGCCGCGCACAAAGCGGCCGGGAGGAGGGATGACGGAAGCCGCAGTGGGCGGGCTGGGAGGCTCGCGGCAGGGCAAGGCGGTCAGCGAGGACCTGCGGCGCCGGGCGGTGGCGGCAGTGCTGGAGCGCGGCATGACCATCCGCGCCGCCGCGCGGAAATACGATGTGGCCGCCGGCAGCGTGTGGCGATGGCTCGGGCGCTTCCGGGCGCGCGGCCATGTCCGGGCGGACCGGGACGGCGGCCGCCCGTCGCTCATAACAGCGGAGCGCGCGCGGGTCCTCCGCGTCCTGGAGAAGCACCCGGAGATCGGCACCCGCGGCCTCCACGCCGCGCTCGCCGCCGAGGGCGTCGCTGTCAGCCTCTCCACAGTGGCGCGCTTCCTGAAACTCAACGGCCTGCAACGCAGGCAGCGGCGAGCGCGGCGCGCTCGCCTGGGCAGGAACGGATAGCGGGCGGGGCAGGGCCGGCGGAAGGAAGCCAACGGCGCAGCCATCGTCCGAGCGGAGGCTTCGTACGCGAGAGGGGGGCCTAGCGGAAATCGACGACGCCGTGGTTGCGGACGATCTCCTTTTCGATCCGGGTATCCTGTTCGCAGAAGACCACGAGGTTATTCGCATCCGGCGTGCGCGCGCTCGGCGCGAGGATGCCGTCGGCGCCCAGGAAGGCGCAGGCTTCCGCGACCTCCTGCGAACGGGGATATTCCTGCGCCCGCTCGACCCAGGAGAGCTTCCCGTAGCTGCGGATGTCGAGGCCCAGCGCCGCCAGGCTGTCGAGCGTGGGGAAGCGCATTACCGCCTCCAGAGACACCTGCAACTCGAAAAGCTCGTACTGCACCCTGGACGGGACGATCGGCTGGCCCCGGTAGAGGTGGAACCATCGTTCGTCGATGGCGGCCTGCCGCGTTTCCGAGGTGTAGAGGACATCGAACGTGCCGTCGTCCCAGCGGCCGCCGGAACGCCAGCAGGCCAACGGGTCCCGACCCTCGCGCACCGAACGCCAGACGGTTCCACTATAAGGCTCCCGCTCCAGCGCATCCAGCGCATCCAGAAGGCGCGGATCGCGGATCGGCCGGCGGGGTCCCGGACCGTTCCCTGCAGCCACAGTCAGAGATAGGCGTCCGCATCGAGGCGGTCGAGGATAGCGATCACTTCCTCCGTGCGGCCGTTATGGATCAGGTCGACCGCCCGCTCGCCGTCTAGTTGGGGATGCGGAGCGTGGAGCCAGGCCCGCACTTCCTCCCGGGAGTAATACTCGCCGAGCCGCATCGCCACATAGGACAGGTCCGACATAATGAGTTGCGTTTTCGGATGGGGGGCCTTCCGGCCGCTCGACCAGCGCGAGACGGTAGCCTTCGACACGCCGGCGAAATTGGCGATGTCGGTCCCTTTCAGGCCACCGGCGTCCTGCAATCTCCGGATGAACTGCGCGACGGGCTTTGCCCCCGTCCGGTCCTCCGCCTGCGCCCGGTTCATAGCGCACCCTCCTCCAAAGCCCGGAACCACCCGGCCCGGCGGCTCCTTTCAGTTTCAACTAATTGCATATGTGAAACCGAAAAGTCAATCATTGGCATAGGAAATGGGGCTGCGCGTGCCCCCCGCCCTACCCCGCGCCCGTCCGCTCGGCCAGCGCCAGCACGTGACGGGCGGCCTTGAGGTGGGGCATGTCGAGCATCTTGCCGTCGAGGCCGACGGTTCCGGCGCCGCCGGCGTTTTCCATCGCCTCGACGACGCGGCGGGCGTGGGCGATCTCGTCTGCGGTCGGCGCATAGGCGCTGTTGATGGGATCGACCTGGGCGGGGTGGATGGCCACCTTGCCGGTGAAGCCCGTCCGGCGGCCCTGCAGCGCCTCGGCGTGCAGGCCGTCGAGGTCGCGGAAATCGGGATAGACCGAATCCACCGGCTCCGTTCCCGCCGCCTTGCAGGCCGCCAGGCAGAGCGCGCGGGCCAGCCGGTACACGTCCTCATACTGCCCGTCCGGCGCGCGGTTGGTGGAGGCGCCGAGCGCGGCCGAGAGGTCTTCCGCGCCCCAGGTCATGCCGTAGATGCGCGGGCTGGCGCCGGTGAAGCTGTCCATGGTGAAGAGCGAGCGCGCCGTCTCGGTGGCGACGACGAGGATCTGCGTCGAGCCGGGCGCGACCCACTCCCGCGCCTCCAGCGCCGAGAGATAGTGGTCAAGCCGGACCGCCTCGGCGGCGGAGAAGGTCTTGGGCAGCACGATGCCGTCGGGAGCGCCGGACATGACGGACGCCAGGTCCGGCAGCGCGAGGTCCGTGTCGAGCGGGTTGATCCTCACCCAGAGCTGCTGGGCGCGGTCGTCCCGGCTGGCTTCGAGCCGTTCCCGCACCATCTGCCGCGCGACGGGCAGGTTGGCCTGCGCCACCGAGTCCTCAAGGTCGAGGATCAGCGCGTCGGCCGGCGCCCCGCGCGCCTTCTCGAACTTGCGCGCGCTGTCGCCCGGCACGAACAGGAAGCATCGGAGCGCCGCGCTCATGACGGGCGCTTCTTCATCATGCCCTGGCGCTTGCAGCGGGCGACCTCCTCGCCGCGCTGGTTCACCGCCCAGTGCTCGAAGGTGACGATGCCGACCTCCGGGCGGGACCGGCTCTCGCGCTTGTCGAGGACCTTCGTGAAGGAGGTGATGGTGTCGCCGTGGAAGACGGGGCTGCGGAAGACGCAGTCGGTCATGCCGAGATTGCCGACCGTGGTGCCGAGCGTGGTTTCCTCCACCGAGACACCGATCATCAGGCCGAGCGTGAAGATCGAGTTCACGATCCGCTGGCCGAATTGCGAGTTCTCCTTCGCGAATTCCTCGTCCAGATGCAGCGGCTGCGGATTGTGGGTGAGCGCCGTGAACAGGATGTTGTCCATCTCCGTCACCGTGCGGGTGATCGGGTGCTTCCACTCCCTCCCGATCTCGAATTCCTCATACCAAAGGCCGGCCATCGCCGCATTCCCTCCCTGTCGTGCTTGTCTCAACCGGTGTCCCGATTCCGACGCCCCTCTCCGTCAGCCCCGGCCCCCATATCGTCATGCCCGGACTTGTTCCGGGCCTCTCCCTTCACCGCTTCCCCCGGACGGCCGCATGGATGCCCGGAACAAGTCCACTGCTGTCCGGTTTAGGTTTGGGTCCATTGAAAGGCGGTTTGGCTGTTGCATTTTGGGGGTGGGATGTTGTGTGCGATGAGGCGGTCGATGCGCTTTCTGTGCATGAGATTGGTGCGCACG
>JAJDVH010000262.1 GCA_022826185.1 Alphaproteobacteria bacterium | reverse complement strand
TTCAGGACAGGCTCTTCCGTCATGCCCGGACTTGTTCCGGGCATCCACTTCCGCCGCCGCGATGGCCCCGATGGAGATGCCCGGAACAAGTCCGGGCATGACGAGAAGAAGACATGAGTCCCAAATCGAGGCCGTTGGTATAACCTGCTCAAGAGCAGGCAGGCGCCTTATTCATCCTTGTATTTCTGGAATTGTATTCCATAATTGCAAGGATGTTGCCGCGCCAGAAATCGCAGGTCGTTCGTGCCCGGCTGGACCGGTTTCCGGCTGTGGCGCTGCTCGGTCCGCGCCAGGCGGGCAAGACCACGCTGGCCGGACTTATCGCCGAAGAGCGGCCGAGCGTCTATCTCGATCTTGAGGACGCGGCCGACCGGGCGAAGCTCAGCGATGCCGCGCTTTACCTGACCGGGCACGAAGGCAAGCTGGCTATCCTGGACGAAGTGCAGCGGGCGCCGGAACTGTTCCAGACGCTGCGGGGCCTCATCGACAGGGGCCGCCGCCGCGGCATCCGGGCGGGCCGCTTCCTGCTTCTGGGCCCGGCGTCCATCGATCTGCTCAAACAGTCGGGAGAATCCCTTGCCGGCCGCATCGCCTATGTCGAACTGGGGCCGTTCAACCTTCTCGAAGTCGATGCCGATGCGCGCGACAGGCTCTGGATCCGGGGCGGGTTCCCGGACAGCTTTCTCGCCGACAGCGATGAAGCCAGCGCGGTCTGGCGGGAGAATTTCGTCCGCACTTATCTGGAACGCGATATTCCGCAACTCGGGCCGCGCGTGCCGGCGGAAACCCTGCGCCGGTTCTGGACCATGCTGGCGCATATGCAGGGCGCCACGCTCAACGCGGCCCAGCTTGCGCGCGGGCTGGCCGTCGACGGCAAGACGGTCGCCGGCTATCTCGACCTGCTGGTCGACCTGCTGCTGGTGCGGCGGCTGCCGCCCTTCCGCGCCAATGTCGGCAAGCGCCTGGTGAAATCGCCGAAGGTCTATGTCCGCGACAGCGGCATCGTCCACACGCTGCTCGGCCTGGATGACCGCGAAGCGGTGCTGGGCCATCCGGTCGCCGGCGGAAGCTGGGAAGGGTTCGTGCTGGAAAACCTGCTCGGCGCCGCGCCCGAACGGGCGAAGGCGTGGTTCTACCGGACGGCCGCCGGCGCCGAAATCGACCTTGTGCTGGAGATGCCGGGCGGAAGGTTGTGGGCCGTGGAAATCAAGCGCGGCCTCGCGCCAAAGCTGACCAGGGGATTCCACCACGCGCGGGAAGACCTCGAACCGGAGCGATCCTTCGTCGTGTATTCGGGCGACAATCGCTACTTCATGGGCGAAAGAGTCGAAGCGATCGGCGTGGGCGAACTGGCGGGGATGCTGGCGGCGGCATGAAGCGCACTGGCTCTCGGCTCTCGCGAAAACCGCCCCCCACCGTCGCCCCGGCCCCCGATCCGGGGCCCAGCCTCGGTCCTGGCGGCAGTTTCAGCAGTCGAGCTTGCCCTCCACCGGCTCCGGCGGCATCGGGAGCCATGGGTGGACCCCGGCTCGGGGGCCGGGGCGGCGAATAGGGTACGGAGCGGGGTGTAGCCGGACCGGCTGGCGCACCGGATACATGGCGAAATGAGAAGTGTGCATGCAGCAGGCCTTCGCCGGGTGACGGTTTGGAGCGGGCCCCGTCGGCCGGGCCGGGACAACCGGCCCCGTGAAACGCGCTTGCCACCGGCTTGCCGAAACCGGCTACGATGAACCCGTTATGGCGATGCTCGAAGTCGAAATCTGGCGCGGGGGCGAGGACGGCGCCTGGCGCAGCTACGCGGTCCCGCATCAGGCGAACCAGACCGTGCTCGATGTGGTCACTCATGTGCAGCGCCATATCGACCCCTCGCTCGCCTACCGCTTCGCCTGCCGGGTCGGCATGTGCGGCTCCTGCGCGATGACCGTCAACGGCCGCCCGCGCTGGACCTGCCGCACCCATGTCTCGCAGGCCGCCCGCAAGGGCCGGGTGCGGATCGGGCCGCTCAGGAACCTGCCGGTCATCAGGGACCTCGCGGTGGACATGGCGCCCTTCTTCGAGAAATGGCGCGATGCGGAAGCGCGGTTCGTGCCCTCCAAAGAGCCGCCGGAGGAGCCGGTCCGTCCCGATGAGCCGGAGCGCAGGGCCGCCGACGCCGGCATCGAGTGCATCAATTGCGCCGTCTGCTACGCCGCCTGCGACAGCGTGGCCTGGAATCCGGACTATCCGGGGCCGGCCGTGCTGAACCGCCTCTGGACGCTGGTGAACGACCGGCGCGACGGAGACCGGGACGGCCATCTGGACGCCGCCGGGGCGGGCTGCCACCTCTGCCGCAGCCACCAGGAATGCGCCGACGCCTGCCCGACCGGCCTCAACCCGACGGCCGCCATCGCGGGCCTCAAACGCGAGGTCTTCCGCCGCGCCCTCAGCGGCGGCGCGCGGGGTCCGCGCCAATGAACGAGGCCTGGCTGTTCGCGGCGCAACGCCTCTCGGCGATGGTGATGGCGCCGCTGGTGCTGCTGCATCTGGGCGTCATCCTGTATGCCATCCGCGACGGGCTTTCCGCCGATGAAATCCTTTCGCGCACGGAGGGCAGCCTCTTCTGGGGCGCGGTTTACGGGCTGTTCGTGCTGGCCGCGGCCGTGCATGCGCCCATCGGCCTGCGCGCCGTGCTCAGGGAATGGGGCCGCTGGCGCGGCGCGGGGCTCGACATCGCCATGGCGCTCTTCGGCCTGCTGCTGCTCGCGCTCGGCCTGCGCGCCCTGGCGGCCGTGCTGTGAGACGCGGACCCTGGTGGGCCTTCCTGCTGCACCGGCTTTCCGGCGTGGCGCTTGCGGTGTTCCTGCCGTTCCATTTCCTCGTGCTCGGCCTCGCGGTGGAGCGCGCCGCACTCGACGGCGTGCTCGACTGGACGGAGAACCCCTGGGTCAAGCTCGCCGAGGCGGGGCTGGTCGTGCTGCTGGCGCTCCACCTGACGGGGGGTCTGCGCCTGCTGCTGCTTGAGTTCGGGCGCTGGTCCGACCGCCAGCAGTCGCGGATCGCGGTCGCCGGCGGGCTCGCGCTGCTCGCCGGCTTCGGCTTCCTGGCGGCGGCCTTCGCATGATCGAGCGGCTGGACCGGGACATACTGATCCTCGGCTCCGGCGGCGCCGGGCTGTTCGCCGCATTGCACGCCTACCGCGCCGACCCCGCGCTCGACATCGCCGTCGCCGCCAAGGGCCTGCTCGGCAAGAGCGGCTGCACCCGCATGGTGCAGGGCGGCTACAATGTGGCGCTCGCGCCCGGCGACAGCCTCGAACGCCATTTCATGGACACGATCGAGGGCGGGGCCTGGATCAACCACCAGCAGCTGGCCTGGACGCTGATCGAGGGCGCGGTGGAGCGCATCCGCGAGCTGGAAGACGAGATCGGCTGCTATTTCGACCGCAATCCCGACGGCAGCATCCACCAGAAGGCGTTCGCCGGCCAGACCTTCGACCGCACCGTCCACAAGGGCGACCTCACCGGCATCGAGATCGTCAACCGGCTGATGGAGCAGGTCTGGGCGCGGGCGGTGACGCGGCTGGAGGAGCACCGGGCGGCGGCGCTGATCCCCGCGCGCGACGGCTCGCGGCTCGCCGGCGTGCTGCTGATCGACATCCGCACGGGCGCGCTGCGCTTCGTGCGGGCGAAGGCGGTGCTGCTCGCGACCGGCGGCGGCCCGACCATGTACCGTTACCACACGCCCTCCGGCGACAAGACCTGCGACGGCATGGCGATGGCGCTGGAGGCGGGCCTGGCGCTCCGCGACATGGAAATGGTGCAGTTCCACCCGACGGGCCTCTATGCCGGCCCCGGCACGCGCATGACCGGCACCGTGCTGGAGGAGGGCCTGCGCGGCGCCGGCGGCTATCTGCTGGGCGGCGACGGCGCGCGCTTCATGGAGCGCTATGACGACCGGCTGGAGCGCGCCACCCGCGACATCGTCAGCCGCGCCATGGCGAGCGAGATGCGCGACGGCAATGTGACCGAGAGCGGCGGGCTCTACATCTCGATGGCCCATCTCGGCCCGGAGTCGGTGGCGGCGCGCTTCAAGGGCATGGTCGAGCGCTGCCGGGACTGCGGCTTCGACCTCGCCGGCGGGCTGGTGGAGGTGGTACCGACCGCGCATTACATGATGGGCGGCGTCGCCTTCGAGCCCGACACGACGACCGCCCTGCCCGGCCTCTACGCCGCCGGCGAGGACACGGGCGGCGTCCACGGCGCGAACCGCTTGGGCGGCAACGGCGTCGCAAACTCCACCGTCTATGGCGGCATCGCCGGCGACCGCATGGCGGCGGACGCGGCCCGCGAGCGCGCCTTCCCCGACCCCGACGAGGCGGTGCTGGAGGCCGCCGCTGCGCGCTGCCTTGCCCTGTTCGACAGGCCGGCCGGCGACCTCTCCGGCATCCGCGAGCGCCTCTCGGACCTGATGTGGGACGAGGTGGGCATATTGCGCTCGGCGGACAGCCTCGAACGCGCCGACGCCGCGCTCGCGGACCTGGCGGCGGAGGTAGAGGCGGCCGGTGCGCCCGGCGGCCGGCCCTTCAATCTCGCCTGGCACGACCGGCTGAACCTGGAAAGCCTGGTGACGGTCTCGCGCGCGATCACGGCGGCGGCCCGCGCCCGGGAGGACTCGCGCGGCGCGCATTTCCGCGAGGACTTCCCCGAGACGGGCGACCTCGCCGCCACGCGCTACACCGCCGTGCGCCTCGCGGACGGCGCGTTCACCGCCTCCTCGGAGCCCGTCGCCTTCACCCATGTCAGGCCCGGCGAATCGCTGCTGGACCGATAGGGGGAGACAGAATGCCGCACCCGATTCGGTAAACTTCTCGGCCTCCGATCGGAATCAGACAGTATCCGATATGAGGAGTCTGTTCCGATGAGGTGTCCGCCCAGCGGAGTGAGAAAATACGACGGGTCGATCCGGCGCCCGGGCCGGACGGCTGGCGACAATTCCGGAGAGACGACAGAGGAGATCGAAGACGGCGAATACGCAGCCGGAAACCGGCGTGCGGCGCTGCGGCGAGCGCCTGTGCGCCGGGAGCAGCGGCGATGAGTGTCTCTCGCCTGGGGCCGGCAGTCAGTGAGGAAACCTATGAGGTGAGGGGCAGGCGCGCGATCCAGGAGGGGCGCTGCATCGTCTGCCGGGAGCTGCTGGATTCGGGCGGTGGCTTGCGATGGGTGCACTGGTTCGAGATCGCGGAAGCCCGCAATCACTGGCGTCTGGCGCACGAACGCTGCGCGGCGGACGCTCTGGATGCTAACGAGGGGGGGTCAGCGCGATGAGGCTACGAATCCACCGGGGCGCGAAGGAGATCGGCGGCACCTGCATCGAGGTTGAGGCCGAAGGCAGGCGCCTCGTGCTCGATGTCGGCCTGCCGCTCGACGCGCCCGACGAGGAACAGGAAACGCTGCTTCCCGAGGTTCCGGGCTTCCGGGAGCCGGACCCGAGCCTGCTGGGCGTCATGATCTCGCACGCCCACCAGGACCATTACGGGCTGGCTGCGCATATCCGCCCGGAAGTCCCGGTGTGGATCGGCGAGGCCGGGCACAACATCCTGAAGGCCGCAAGCGTGTGGGTGCCGAACGGGCATGCCTTCGCCGCTCCGCATTTCCTCGCCGACCGGAAGCCGGTCGAAATCGGCCCCTTCCGCATCACGCCCTACCTCGTCGATCACAGCGCCTTCGACGCCTACGCCCTGCTGGTCGAGGCGGAGGGCAAGCGGGTCTTCTACTCGGGCGACTTCCGCGCGCACGGCCGCAAGGGGGCGCTGTTCGAGAGACTGCTCCGCAACCCGCCCCCGGACATCGACGTGCTGCTGATGGAAGGCACGACGCTCGGGCGGACCGGCACGTCGGAGGGATTCGAGACCGAGTCCGACCTCGAAGAGCGCTTCGTCGAGGCGTTCCGGCAGACGAAGGGAATGCACTTCGTCTGGACCTCCTCGCAGAACATCGACCGGATCGTCACGATCTTCCGCGCGGCCAAGAAGACAGGCCGGGTGCTGCTGATCGACCCCTACACGGCGGTCGTGCTGGAGGCCACGGGACGGGACACCATCCCGCAATCGCACTGGCCGGAGGTCCGCCTCTATGTCCCGCAGCGCCAGCGGGTGCTCATCAAGGAAAACGAGCTGTTCGCGGAGCTCGACCGGCACAGCCGCAACCGCGTCTTCCGCGAGGCCCTGCCGGGCCTTGCCGAAAGGGCCGTCATGCTGTTCCGCCCGATGGCGATGTCCGATCGGGGCGTGGCCTCGGTGCTGGAGGGCGCCGGTTTCACCTACTCCATGTGGGACGGCTACCTGAAGGAGGACTCCTCGCAACGGGTCCTTCGCTGGCTGGAGCGCAACGGCGTCGCCCGGCAGTCCATCCACACCTCCGGCCACGCCTCGACCGCCGACCTGCAACGCTTCGCCGCCGCCCTTGCCCCCCGCGCCCTCGTGCCCATACATTCCTTCGAAACCGGGCGCTTCCCGGAGCTCTTCGACAATGTCGTCCCGAGGGCGGACGGCGAGTGGTGGGAGGTGTGAAAGGGAAGATGGCCTCTTCCGTATTCCAGAACCCCGACCTGCTGACTGCATGGGCGACGGTGGGACTGTTCGCCTCCAAGCTGCTGGTGGGCGGCGCGACCTGCTTCCTGATCTGGACCGGCATCCGGGAGATGCGCCGCTCCTCGGACCAGCGCGCCCGGGACCGTCAGGAAACCCGCGAGGCGGACCTCCGCCGCCACAAGGAGGCGCTGGAGGAAGGCCGCCGGCAGCACGAGGAAGCCATGGCGGGGCTCAGGGCGCTGATCGAGCGCACCGCGCCGCCGGCCGCGCAGGGGATGCCGTGATGCACTTCCAATCCGGCACTACAGGAAATATGTGATGAAACAATCAATCGTTCCAACCTACTGTCGTGCTCCTTCGCCGGAACTCCAGAGACAACTGTCCGACACAGGGTTTCTAACACCGCTCATCGGTCTGTCAAAAGAGAAGGTGAAAACCACAGCCGGGCATCATATCCCGCTCGATGTACATTTTCGTTCGGGTGACGTGGTACAGGTTTATTGCGGCCTCACGAGTTTGGTAAGAGCCCAGCTAAAGAATAATGGCATCGTTACCCTATCCGCACACGATACTTATAGCAAGCAAGATTGCGCTAAAGATTTTCTAAAGGACTGGCGTATTTCCAGTCCGGAATTCGTGGACTCCCTGTCACAATATATCCACACAATTAAGGTGTCGGATAGCCATACCAGTAAAGAAGGAAGAATTCAGGCGGATTGGTCACGGGTTGGTAAAGATGAAAATTCGCCTTGGATCCCATTTGATCGGGAAGCAGTTCTGAGTTATGATGATACTCAGCAATCACAATTGGGGCGAACATTTACAGAGGTAGAAAGCGCCCGATCCTTACTGGATATCATTGCTGTCTCCCGGCCAGGACGACGACACGAAAAGTGGGCAAGGCCAAAGAGGCCGGGTAGAGAACTCGACCAGCTTGCGATCGATAGCAACGGGAATCTGGTTCTCATCGAAATCAAGGATGCTAAGGGGACTTCATCCGAGGTTTACTACGCGCCGCTCCAGCTTCTGCAATACATACATGAATGGCGTCACGCCTTTGGCTGGCTGTCGGTTTCGAGACAATTGCAGAAGTTGATCGATGTTCGGGTGCGATTGGGCCTTATGCGTGAACCGCCTCCGCTTACTGGGGGCATCCGGGCCGCAGTCTGTTTCGGCAGGGATGAACGCAGCGATGAAGTAAAGCGGCGGTATTACGAAGTCCTCGGCGTGGTCAACGCCCACCTTCCGTCGAATGTCCAGCCAGTCGAAACATGGAGTTACGGCGACAGAGGTCCGCAACCTCTTTAGCACCCCACCCCTTCTTGAAGCCACAGGCGACGGAGTGCAGGGCGAATCTCAAATCAACCGATTGGCCATTCGACTTCCCTGAGGAAATCCGCGTGCCACAGGAGTTCGGTCGCGAGCTTTTGCTTGGGGAATCGTACGAGAACGACCTGAAGACCCGATATTCGTGCGAGCTTCATGGCCGGTAGGCAGTCCGTGTCGCCGGTTACCAACACGATACGATCTACAGTCCTTTGGGTAGCATGAGCGGCAATATCGAGGCCGAGACGCATGTCGACGCCCTTTTGCTCAAAGCGCGGCTTGAAATCTTCGTCGGAAAGCGGTTGCGAGGCAGCAGGATGCTTCAGAACGAATCCACGAAACTTCAACGTGCCGAGCCGAACGGCAAACTGCGGCTTTGTAGCGAGCGCTTTGAGCCAAGCGTCGGAATCCCCGAATTCCCTCCGGTTGCGGGACACCGGCAAACGCGGAGCCCCCCGATAGGGCGCGCAATCATAGTACAGAATGCGCAACAGAGCCTCATCGTCGGCAACGCAGGCATGCGCAACGCTTTCGATGTAATCGGGATCGTGGCGACGCCGAATACGGGCCTGCTGAATCAGGACGCGGAGATGTCCGCCGTCGATGAAAACCGCTGCTTTCAAGCTAAGGGGCCCCCACGGTCGAGCCGTAGGGGCCCCTGGAAGATGCCCGCCTACGGGCGTAGCGGATAGAATGCCCGCCTACGGGCGTAACGGATACGGACCATGTTATCGTTGCACTGACCGGCTTGTGTCAAGGCGCTTTTTTCGAACCGCCCTACTCCAGCAGCCCCGCCCTGAGCCGTTCCCGCTCCCCCGCGCCGAAGCCGACCGCACTGTCCAGCCATCCCTCCAGCCCGCCATGCTCGCGATCCAGCGTCTCCCATGACGCGGCCAGATACTCCTCCCTCGCCGCGAAGACCGGTTCGTAAATTTCGCGGGGGAGGCCCTCGGGTTCGCGGCCGCCGCGGTCCCAGTGGCGGTTGGTGAGCAGGTAGTCTTCCATGATCGTCTCGCGCGGCACGCCGAGCGCCTCCAGCGCGACGGCGGCGGCGAAGCCGGTGCGGTCCTTGCCGGCGGTGCAGTGGAAGAGCAGCGGCGGCGCGCGCTCCGCGATCAGGCGGCTCAGGATCGCCCGGCAGGCGGGCGCGTATTTGTCCGGGTAGCCGGCGTAGCTCTCCCTGAGCCATGTCCGCGCGGCCTCAGCCGAGGGCACGCCGCCCACATTCAGCGTCTCCAGCAGCGACTTCGCCGGCTTGTCGGGCAGGCCGACATGCACGCTCGCCACCGATTCGGGCAGGCGCGCCGGCTCGCCCGCGCGCTCCGGGCCGTAGCGGAGGTCCAGCGCCTCCTCGATGCCGAGCCCGGCAAGCGTCCGGCGGTCCGCCGGCGTCAGCGCATGGAGTCCGTCGGCCCGGAACAGCCGGCGCCAGCGGACCCGCCGGCCGTCAAGGGCCTCGTAGCCGCCGAGGTCGCGGAAATTCGTGGCGCCTTCAAGCGCGATCAGCCGGTGCATTGCGGCGCTTATCCTCTCTATCCAGACTATCCCCAGCGACAGGGACGCCTAACCCCGGTCTAATGGCCCTCCCATGACAGCACAAGCCGATCCCTGGTTCGCCGAAGAGCCGCCCTTCGAGGCCCCGCCGGACGACGACCCCGCCTACCGCCAGCTTCCCGCCAATCTCGAGATCGAGATGGTGCTGCTGGGCGCAATCCTGGTGGACAACCGCGTCTTCGAGCAGGTCGGCGACTTCCTGGAGGCCGACCATTTCTTCGACGCCAGCCACCGGCGCATCTACGACGCCATCCGGCGCGTGACGGAGCGCGGCGGCCAGGCGAGCCCGGCAACCCTCCGGGACCATTTCCAGCAGCAGGACCGGCTGGCCGATGTCGGCGGGCCGCGCTACCTGGCCGAACTGGCGGCCAGCGCCATCGGCGTCATCGACGCGGTCGCCTTCGGGCGGCAGATCTACGAACTGCATCTGCGCCGCGCGCTCATTTCCATCGGCGGCGACGTCGTCAACGAAGCCTATGACAGCGACCTCGAACTCACCGCCGCCGGCCGGATCGAGAAGGCCGAGCACCGGCTGTTCGAGCTCGCCACGACCGGGGCGGAGCAGACGGGGTTCCGGCCGTTCACGGACACGCTCGCCTCCGCCCTCAACATGGCCGAGGAGGCCTTCCAGAACGAAGGCGAGTTCGTCGGGGTCACGACCGGCTTCCGGGACCTGGACCGGAAGCTGGGCGGCCTGCAGCGCTCCGACCTCGTCGTGCTGGCGGGGCGGCCGGGCATGGGCAAGACGGCGCTTGCGACCAATATCGCCTTCAGCGCCGCGCAAGCGCGCGTCCGCGAAGAGGACGAGGACGGCGTCCTGCGGGAGGTCGACGGCTATACGGTGGCGTTCTTCTCGCTGGAAATGTCGGCCGAGCAGCTGGCGATGCGCATCCTGGGCGAGCAGGCCAAGGTCTCCTCGGACGAAATCCGGCGCGGGCGCATCAGCCACAACCAGTTCCAGGACGTGGTCGAGGCCAGCAAGACGCTCGAAAACCTCAAGCTCTATATCGACGACACGCCGGCGATCAGCGTCTCCCAGCTCCGCACCCGCGCCCGGCGCCTGCTGCGCAGCCACGGCCGGCTCGACATGATCGTGGTGGACTATATCCAGCTCATGCAGCCGGGCGCCGGGCGCCGCCCGGAAAACCGCGTGCAGGAGGTCTCGGAAATCACCCGCGGCCTCAAGACCGTGGCCAAGGAGCTGAACCTGCCGATTCTGGCGCTCTCCCAGCTCTCCCGCGCCGTGGAGCAAAGGGAGGACAAGCGCCCCCACCTTGCGGACCTGCGCGAATCCGGCTCCATCGAGCAGGACGCCGACGTGGTGATGTTCATCTACCGCGAGGAATACTATCTCGAACGCCAGGAGCCCGAGGACCTGAACAGCGACAAGCACCGGGAATGGCAGGAGAAGATGGAGCGCGTTCACAATCTGGCCGACGTCATCGTCGCCAAGCAGCGGCACGGGCCGACCGGCAAGATCGAGCTGTTCTTCGAGGGGCGCTTCACCCGCTTCGCCGACCTCGAAACGATGCGCGATGGCGACGTTCCGGTCTGAAACCCCGGCGGACGGCATGCTGGCGCCGCCGGGGCGGCTCAGGATCGACCTCGACGCGATCGTCGGCAATTGGCGCAAGCTGAACGCGCTGGCGCCGTCGGCGGGCGTCGTCAAGGCGGACGCCTACGGGCTCGGCATGGACCGGGTGGCGCCGGCGCTCCGCCGGGCCGGCTGCCGCACCTTCTTCGTGGCCGGGCTGGACGAGGGGACGGCGCTCCGCGCCCTGCTGCCCGACGCCGAGATCGCCGTGCTGAGCGCGCCGGTGGAGGGCTTCCAGCCGGTCTATCGCGAATACCGCCTGCTGCCGGTGCTGAACCATCCGGGCGACCTCGCCGCCTGGCCGGACGAGGACGCCGTGCTGCATATCGACACCGGCATGACGCGCCTCGGCCTCGACCCGTCGGACGCCGCGGCCCTGGAGCGGCGGCGCTTCCGGCTGGTGATGAGCCACCTCGCCTGCGCCGACGAGCCGGACCACAAGCTGAACGAGGCCCAGCGCCGCCTGTTCGCTGAACTCGCCCCCCGGTTCGACGCGCCGGCGAGCCTCGCCAACTCGTCCGGCATCTTCCTCGGCCCCGGCTGCCGGTTCGACCTCGCCCGGCCGGGCATGGCGCTCTACGGCCTCAACCCCACGCCGGGGGAGGCCAATCCGATGCAGCCCGTCATCCGCCTGGAGGCCCGGGTGCTGCAGGTCCGCGAGGTGGACCGGCCGCTCACCGTCGGCTATGGCGCCACGGCCGAAGTCCGCCCCGGCCAGCGGCTGGCCACGGTTGCCGCCGGCTATGCGGACGGCTATCTACGCGCCGCAAGCCCCGGGGCCGCGGCGTCGCTGCACGGCCGGAGGGCGCCGTTGATCGGGCGCGTGTCGATGGATTCGATCGTAGTGGACGTGAGCGGCCTGCCGCCGGGGTCCGTGAAGCCGGGAGACTGGGCCGTGCTGATCGGCGGGGACATGGACGCCGACGCGCTCGCCGACGCCGCCGGCACCATCGGCTACGAGATCCTGACGTCGCTCGGCGCGCGCTACGCCCGCTCCTGGACGGGCGACGGGGAACCGGGCGCTTGAACCCTCTCGCCGCCATCGGGCGGGCCTTCCTCGCCCTGCTGGAGGCCATCGGCCGGCTGGTGCTGTTCGCGCTGTCGGCCGTTACCCACATCGTCCGCCCGCCCTTCTATCCGCGCGTGCTGCTGCGGCAGATGGTGGATATCGGCTACTATTCGCTGCCGGTGGTGGCGCTGACGACGCTGTTCAGCGGCATGGTGCTGGCGCTCCAGAGCCATACCGGCTTTGCGCGCTTCTCCGCCGAGGGCGCGGTCGCGGGCGTGGTGTCGCTGGCGATCACCCGCGAACTGGCGCCGGTGCTGGCGGGGCTGATGGTCGCCGGGCGGGTCGGCGCGTCCATGGCGGCGGAGCTCGGCACGATGCGCGTCACCGAGCAGATCGACGCGCTCTCCACGCTCTCGACCGACCCGATGAAATATCTGGTGGCGCCGCGCATCCTGGCCGGCTTCGCCATGCTGCCGCTGCTCGTGCTGGTGGGCGACGTCATCGGCATCTTCGGCGGCTATATCGTCGGCATCTACAAGCTGGACTTCGCGCCGGCGGTCTATATCGACCAGACATGGCGGTTCGTCGAGGTGCAGGATGTCGTGTCCGGCCTGGTCAAGGCGGCCGTGTTCGGCTTCCTCGTCTCGCTCATGGGCTGCTATCACGGCTACCGGTCCGAGGGCGGCGCCCAGGGCGTCGGCCGGGCGGCGACCAATGCGGTGGTCTCCTCGGCTATCCTCATCCTGGTGTTCAACTACATCATCACCGAACTGTTCTTCGCCAAATGAGCGGCCCGGGCGAACCGAAGATCCGCATCCGGGGCCTGCACAAGGCCTTCGGCGAAAAGGAAGTGCTGCGCGGCGTCGATCTCGATGTCGGCGCGGGCGAGTCCGTGGTGGTCATCGGCGGGTCGGGCACCGGCAAGTCGGTCACGGTCAAATGCGCGCTCGGCATCGTCGAGCCGGACAGCGGCAGCATCCTGATCGACGGCGCGGAATCGGTCGGCCTCAAGGGCGCGGCGCGCGAGGCGGTCAATGCGCGCATGGGCATGCTGTTCCAGGGCGGCGCGCTGTTCGACAGCCTCCCCGTCTGGGAGAATGTCGCCTTCGGGCTGGTGGCGGCGGGGCAGAGGACACGCAGGGACGCAAAGCCGGTTGCGCTGGAAACCCTGGCGCAAGTCGGGCTCGGGCCAGAAGTCGGCGGGTTGATGCCGGCGGAGCTTTCCGGCGGGATGCAGAAGCGGGTGGCGCTCGCGCGCGCCATCGCCGCCCGGCCGGACATCATCTTCTTCGACGAGCCGACCACGGGCCTCGACCCGATCATGGCCGATGTCATCAACGACCTGATCGTCGAATGCGTCCGCGAGCTCGGCGCGACCGCGCTCTCGATCACCCACGACATGGCGAGCGCGCGCAAGATCGCCGACCGCATCGCCATGCTGCATGACGGGCGGATCGTCTGGTCGGGGCCGGTGTCGGAGATCGACGAGAGCGGCAATGATTTCGTGGACCAGTTCATCAACGGCCGCGCGACGGGACCGATCCGCATGGCGGTGCGCCGGTGAGCCGCAAGGACCGGCGCTATGTCTGCCAGAACTGCGGGGCGGCGGCGCGCCTGTGGTCCGGGCGCTGCGGCAGCTGCGGGGCATGGAACAGCCTCGTCGAGGAAGCGCCGGCCGCGGCCGTTGCCGGACGGCCCGGACGCAAGCTCGACCTGGTGCCGCTCGACGCCGCGCCGCCGGCCGTCGAGCGGCGCGCGACCGGCATCGCCGAGTTCGACCGGGTGCTGGGCGGCGGGCTGGTGCCGGGAAGCTGCGTGCTCATCGGCGGCGATCCCGGCATCGGCAAGTCCACCCTGCTGCTCCAGGCGGCGGCGAAGCTGGCGGCCCGGGGGCATGACTGCCTCTATGTCACGGGCGAGGAGGCCGTCTCGCAGATCGCGATGCGGGCCAGGCGGCTCGGCATGGCGGATGCGCCCGTCGCGCTGGCGGCGGCGACCGCGGCCGGCGATATCGCGGCCACGCTCGCGGAACGGGCCGAGGTCGCCGTGGTGGACTCGATCCAGACCGTGCATCTCGACGGCCTCGACTCGGCCGCAGGCTCGGTCGCGCAGGTGCGCGCCTCCGCCCAGGCGCTGATCGAGGTCGCCCGCCGGCGCGGCGCCGCGCTGCTGCTCGTCGGCCATGTCACCAAGGACGGCGCCATCGCGGGCCCGCGCGTGCTGGAGCACATGGTCGATACCGTGCTCTATTTCGAGGGCGAGCGCGGCCACCATTTCCGCATATTGCGCGCGGTGAAGAACCGTTACGGGGCGACCGACGAGATCGGCGTGTTCGAGATGACCGACCGGGGCCTCGGCGAGGTCGCCAACCCCTCCGCGCTCTTCCTCGGCGACCGCCGGGACGGCGCGGCGCTCGCCGGCACGGCGGTCTTTGCGGGCGTCGAGGGCGCGCGGCCGCTGCTGGTGGAAATCCAGGCGCTGGTCGGCCCGCCGGCCGCCGGCTCGCCGCGCCGGGCCGTGGTCGGCTGGGACACCGGCCGGCTCGCCATGGTGCTCGCCGTGCTGGAAGCGAGGGCGGGCGTCGCGCTCGGCGGGCGCGACATCTATCTCAATGTCGCGGGCGGGCTGCGCATTTCCGAGCCGGCGGCGGACCTCGCCGTGGCCGCCGCGCTCGTCTCCTCGCTCGAGGGCGCAGCCGCGCCGGCCGCGAGCGTGTGGTTCGGCGAGATCGGGCTTACCGGCGAGGTGCGACCCGTCGCGCATGGCGACGCGCGGCTCCGGGAAGCGCGGAAGCTCGGTTTCGAGATGGCCGTGATCCCCTCGGCCCGGCAGCCGCCCGGCGGCGGCGCGCTGCGTATCGAGACGGTCGGCCATGTGACGGAAGTGGCCGCGCGGCTCGGCGCCGGGCAGCGGGCGGAGAGGCGCGCCCGCGCATGACCGACATCTACGCGCTGGACCTCGCGGTCTTCGCCCTGGTCGTTGTCTCGGCGATCATCGCCTATCTGCGCGGTTTCGTGCGCGAAGTGTTTTCGCTGGCGAGCTGGATCGGCGCGCTCGTTGTCGTGTGGTTCGCCTTCAACCCGTTGAGCGCGGCGCTCGCGGAATACATCCAGCCGCCGCTGCTTGCCCGGATTGCGGCCGGGGCCGGGAGTTTCCTCGCCGCGCTCGTGCTGCTCTCGGTCGTAACCGGGCGGATCGCAGGCCGGGTCGAGCGCTCCAGCCACAGCGCGCTCGACCGTGCGCTGGGCTTCCTGTTCGGGATCATCAGGGGCGCGGTCATCATCTGCGCGGTCTATCTCATGGGGTCGAGGGTCGTCCCGCTTCAGGACCTGCCCGGCTGGGTGCGGGAGGCGCGCAGCATCCCCATGATCGAAACGGGCGCCCGCCAGATCGAGCAATTGCTGCCCCCGCGCCTCGCCGACTACGGCACCACCGAGGCCGAGAGGCTTCAGCGCGAACTCGAACGGATCGAAGCGGGGAAGCAACTCTACGAGAAGCTGGAGCGGCCCGAGGCCGAGCCGGAAACGGCTGCAAACGCCCCGTCCAAGGGGTATAAGGAACAGGATCGCCGCGACCTCGACCGCCTGATCGAAGGCGCCCGGTGAAGGGAGGCCCGTTTGCGAGCCGTCCACCCCTTCGACGACGACAAGCTGCACGAGGAATGCGGGGTGTTCGGCATCGCCGGCCACGCCGACGCGGCCGCGCACACGGCGCTCGGCCTGCACGCCCTCCAGCATCGCGGCCAGCAGTCCGCCGGCATCGTCTCCTCGGACGGCGAGCAGTTCTACAGCCTGCGCGGGCCGGGCCAGGTCAGCGAGACCTTCGGCAACGAGGAAGCGATCGGACGCCTCGAGGGCGCGCTCGCGATCGGCCACAACCGCTATTCGACCACCGGCGCGCCGGTGGCCCGCAACATCCAGCCGCTGTTCGCGGATTTCGCGTTCGGCGGCGTGGCGGTGGCGCATAACGGCAACCTCACCAACGCGCTCTCGATCCGGCGCAGGCTGGCCGGCATGGGCGCGCTCTTCCAGAGCACGACCGACACCGAGGTCATCATCCACCTCATCGCGCGCAGCCGGAAACCGATGCTGGCGGACCGGCTCGTCGAGGCGCTCGGCGAGATCGAGGGCGCCTATTCGCTCGTCGCCATCTCGCGGAGCAAGCTCTTCGGCGTGCGCGACCCCCACGGCGTGCGCCCGCTGGTGCTCGGGCAGCTCGGCGAGGCCTGGATCCTCGCTTCCGAGACCTGCGCGCTCGACATCATCGGGGCCGACTATGTCCGCGATGTCGAGCCGGGCGAGATGGTGGTGGTGGACGGGGGCCGGATCGAATCGCATTTCCCGTTCGCCCCGACGCGGCCCCGGCCCTGCATCTTCGAGCTCATCTATTTCGCCCGGCCCGACAGCGCCGTGTTCGGCCGCAGCGTCTATGAGGCGCGCATGGAAATCGGGCGCGAGCTGGCCCGCGAGGCGCCGGCGCCCGTGGACGTGGTCGTGCCCGTGCCCGATTCCGGCGTGCCTGCCGGGCTCGGCTACGCCCAGCAGGCCGGCCTGCCCTTCAGCCTCGGCATCATCCGCAACCATTATGTCGGGCGCACCTTCATCGAGCCGACGCAGCAGATCCGCCATCTGGGCGTGCGCCTGAAGCACAACGCCAACAAGGCGGTTCTGGCCGGCAAGCGCGTCGTGCTGGTGGACGACAGCATCGTGCGCGGCACCACCTCGACCAAGATCGTCGAGATGGTGCGCAATGCCGGCGCGGCGGAAGTGCACATGCGCATTTCCAGCCCGCCCACGACCCATTCCTGCTTCTACGGCATCGACACGCCGCACCGCGACACGCTGCTCGCCGCCCGGTTCGACCTCGACCGGATGCGCCGCGAGATCGGCGTCGATTCGCTGGCCTTCGTCAGCATGGACGGCCTCTACCGCGCGCTCGGCGAGGGGGGCGGACGCGGCAGGGCGCCCGTCTTCTGCGACGCCTGCTTCACCGGCGACTACCCGATCGACCTGCTCGACCGGCGGGACGGCGCGGCCGCCGACCGGATGTCGCTGCTCGACGAACTCGCCTGAGCGCCGCCCGTGCCGGAGTCGAAGCCGCTCGCCGGCCGGGTCGCGCTGGTGACCGGGGCCTCACGGGGTCTCGGGGCGGCCGCGGCGGTGCGGCTCGCCTCCGCCGGCGCCCATCCGGTGTTGCTCGCCCGCACGGTCGGCGGGCTGGAGGAAACCGACGATGCGGTGAGGGCGGCCGGCGGCGAGGCCACGCTCTGCCCGCTCGACCTCACCGCGCCCGAAGACCTGGAGCGCGCGCTGGCCGCGCTCGGCGCCCGGTTCGGGCGGCTGGACATACTCGTGTCCTGCGCCGGCGTCCTCGGCGTGCTCGGGCCCGCGCACCAGATTGCCGACGATGTGTGGCGGCGCGTGTTCGACACCAACCTCGCCGCCGCCATGAGGCTGATCCGGGCGGCGGACCCGCTGCTCCGCCGCGCGGCGGCGGGCCGGGCCGTGTTCGTCACGGGCTATCCCCCGGCCCGCGCCTATTGGGGCGCCCATGCCGCCAGCAAGGCCGGGCTGGAGGCGCTGGCGCTGGCCTGGGCGGCGGAAACCGCGCGCACGGCGCTCCGGGTCAATCTCGTCGATCCGGGACCGATGCGCACCCGGCTGCGCGCGGCCGCCTATCCCGGCGAGGACCCCGCGGACCTGCCCCCGCCCGACCGCGCGGCGGACCTCATCCTGAGCCTCGCCGCTCCCGAATGCACGGCGCACGGGCGGGTCCACCGTCCGTAAGGACCCGGCGCCGGCGTTTATGGGCGTCCGGCGTCGGCCCGACGAGCGGGTTCCGGCAACCGGTCTTCGGGAGCCGGCGGCTGGCCGCCGTCACGGAACAGAATGCGCCGCGCTTCCTCGACGTCCGCCCTGGCGCGGCGTTCGGCGAAGAACTCGGCGGTTTGCATTGCGGACAGTTTTTCCGCGACGGCCAGCGCGATGAACTGGTTGATACTGGCGCCGTCCTTGCGGCTGGCCTCTGCAACGGCGTTTTTCAGGGACGCCGGAAGGCGCAACGCGAACTTGGCGGTCGGTGACTTCATGGCGGCATCCTTCCCAATGCTTCAGCGGGGAACATACCAGCAGTCGTTTACCGAAACCGATAGCGGAGCCACCCCCACCGTCGCCCCGGCCCCCGAGCCGGGGCCCAGCCTCTGTCCTGGCGGCAGTTTCAGCGGTTAAGCCTGCTCTCCGCCGCTGCGGCGGCATTGCGAGCCATGGGTGGGCCCCGGATCGGGGTCCGGGGCGACGAACGAGGTCAAGACCGGACGCCACCCGGCAAAGGCCGTTGATTCTGTCGGGACAAATCACGCTCTGGCGCAATGCTTCGATCCTTCCGAACCCTGCCGGAATCAGCGCGCCCGGCTGCGGGCGTAGTCGGCCCATTCGGGCATCCCCGCGCGGATATAGAGGCCGGCGGCATCCCGGTAGAGACGGCGCGCACGGGCCGGGTCGGTCGCAATTCCTGCCCGCGCGAGCGTGACATTGGCCCGGCCGCGCACCGAGACCGCCTTCAGGTAGAGGGCGTGGGCCTCGTCCAGCAGTTGCGCGGCCGCCGCGCGCGACCCGCTTTCCGCCTTCACCGATGCAAGGCCCACCAGCGCGTTCGCCTCGCCGACCCGGTTGGCGAGGCCGGCGAAGAGGCGCCGGGCTTCGAGATAGAGCCGCTCCGCGCCTGCGATGTCCCTGCGGGCCAGGGCCAGATCGCCGAGCCCGTGCAGGGCGTCCGCCACCCGCCGCTCATTCCCCAGCGCCGCGAAGGCGTCGCGGGCCCGCCCGTAGGCGCGTTCGGCATCGCCCGCCCGGCCCTGCCTGCGCGCGGCAAGCGCCTCGCCGAAAGCAGCCTCGGCCTCCGCGGCCGACACGGCCGGACGCACTGCCGCCGCGGCGGTCTTCGCAGGCGGGTCCGCTCCGGCAGGTTCCTCCTCCGCCCGTTCCTCCCCGGCGGGCGGCGTGGCCGCGACCGCCGGGGCGGCATCCGGCCGGCCCGCAAGGCCGCGGTGCGCCACCACCTGCATGAGGGCGGCCCCGAGCAACAGCACAAGCGCGGCGGTGAAGGACCGCCGCGACGCCCAGTGCCGCCAGCCGCGCTCCTTCCGCGCAAGAATCCCGGCATAGACCAGCAGCAGATGGATGAACCCCAGCGCCAGCAGGACGAGGCCGCCCGCCACCGCCAGCCACGCGGCGCGCTGCAGCGTTTCAGCGGCCTCGAACACCGGAATTACTGTCTTCCATTGTCGGTTTTCGGCTCAGGGACATGTTCCCGACATCGGCCGTCGGAGTCCCGATTATGCAGCCTCCGGTTCCCCGGCCGCAACCGGACCTTCGCGCCCGGCGCCCGGCCTCAGGCGTCGCCGGGCAGCGGCATGCGGTAGCCGACGCCGCGCTCGTTCAGGATATAGGCCGGTTTCTTCGCGCTGTCTCCGAGCTTGCTGCGGAGTTTCTTCACGAAGGCGCGCACCAGTTCCGGGTCGCCATGCACGCGGCCGCCCCAGACCTGGCGCAGCAGCGAAGCGTAGGTCGATACCCGCCCCGCATTGAGCGACAGCACGCGCAGCAGCTCATATTCGGTCGCCGTAAGCCGGACCGGGCGGCCGGCCACGGTTACCCGGCGCTGTTCGTACTGGATGGCAAGGTCGCCGACAAAGAAGGGCTCGGGCTTCATCCGCCTGCGCAGGGCCGCGCGGACCCTCGCCGTCAGCTCCGTCGGCGAGAAGGGCTTGACGATATAGTCGGCCGCCCCGGCATCCAGCGCCTTCGCCACGGTCTCGTCCCTCCCGTAGCCCGAGATGAAGATCACGGGAACGTCGTCGAGACCGGGCACCATTCCCATCAGTTCGATCCCGTCCGCGGTCCCCGGCAGCACGAGGTCCAGCAGCACCAGGTGCGGCGCCGTCTTCCTGATGAGGCCGGGCAGTTCCTGCGCGTCCCCGGTCACGAGCGGCGTGTAGCCCGCCGCCGAGAGGGTGTCCCGGACATATCGCAGCGTCTGGGGGTCGTCGTCGACCACGAGGATGCGGGTGTCCTCGCGCCCGTTCCCGGGCGCACAGGGAGGTTCGCCGGCCGGTCCCGGCGGGACGCTGACTTCCGTTTCCCCCGCCGCCGGAATCGTAAAGGCGATCCGCGTGCCCTTCCCGACCCCGCCGCTCTCGGCCCAGATGCGTCCGCCGTGGGCCTGCACGAGCCCCTTGCAGATCGCCAGGCCCAGGCCGTATCCCCCGCCGTCGCCTTCCCGGCTGCCGGCATAGTTCCGGAACAGCTGCGGCAGCCGGTCCGGCGCCACCCCCATGCCCTCGTCCGACACCGAGACCGAGACATAGACGCCGTCGCGCTCGGCCGCGACCCGGATCGGGGTCGTTTCCGGCGAATATCTCGCCGCGTTGAACAGCAGGTTGTTCAGGACCTGAACGATCCGCCGCCTGTCGGCCATTGCCGGGGGCAGGTCGGGCGCGAGGTCGATCAGGACCGCATGCCGGCCGCCGCCGCTCAGAAAGGTGTTCCTGGCTTCGTCCACCAACCCGGCCACCCTTGAGGGTTCCGGCGATACCGACAAGGTGCCGGCGTCGATGCGCCCCGCATCCAGCAGGTCGACGATCAGGCCGCGCATGCGGTCGGCCTGATCGTCGATGATCCGCAGAAACTCGCGCATCTCCGCCGGGTCGGGCGCCGGAGACACGCCCAGCGCGGTGGCCGTCGAGCCCTTGATCGAGGTCAGCGGGGCGCGCAATTCGTGGCTCACCATTCTCAGGAACTCCGACCGTACGCGCCCCGCCTCCTCCAGCGGCGACAGGTCCTGCATGGTGACGATCAACGACACGACCTCCCCGCCCTCCGAGCGGATCGGCGTGGCGTTGATGAGGGTCGAGACGCTCCGGCCGTCGGGAACCGTAAGCAGAATTTCCTCCGCGCGTATCTGTTCGGCGGCGCCCAACCCGAGCAGAGGGGGGAACCGCCGCAGCGAGAACTCGCGCCCGTCCGCGCGCCGGTAGGTGATCGTCTCGAGAAGCTCCTCCGGAGACTGTCCGGGCTCGGCCAGGATCCCGGCGAGCCGCTTGGCCTCGCGATTGAGCGACAAGAGGCGGCCGGTCGCGGTGTCGAACACCGCGACGCCCACCGGCGAGGTCTCGACGAGCGCCTCCAGGTCCGCGCGCGCCTGCCGCTCGGCCTTGTGCATGCCGGCATTGGCGATCGCCGCCGCCGCCTGCGAGGCGAACAGCACCAGCACCTCTTCGTCTTCGTCGGAGAACGCCTTGCCGCCTTCCTTCTCGAACAGGCAGAACTTGCCGACATAGGCGCCGCGATGGCGCAAGGGCGTTCCGAGCAGCGTCTTCGAAGGCAGCAGGACGGACGACAGTCCCAGAGCGCGCATGTCGACGGACCCGTCCGCCACCCTGAGCGGTCGCGGAAGGTCCCTGAAATATTCGAGGAGCCGCCTGCCGTCCGGCAGTTCCGACATCTCCCGGCGCTCCGCTTCCGTCAGGCCGAAGGCCACGAGGTCGCCCGGCTGCCCCGCCTCGTCCAGAACCGTGATCGCGCCGTAACCGGCGCCGGTCAGCGCGCAGGCGCTTTCCACCGCCTCCCGAAGGATGGTGTCCAGGTCAAGAGTCGCACCGATGCGCAGCATAGCGGCGCTCACACGGGACATGCGCGCCCGCAGCGCCGCCACTTCGCGCGCCAGCTCGTCGACGCGTTCCAAAAGCCGGCCCCCTTTTTCGTCGAGCCCGGCTCTGTCCTCCCCGGAACCTCGACGATAACCGCCTTCTGACCGGAATATTTGCTTTTGCTCTCGGAATTTGCAAGTGACGGCCCCCTGAAACGGGAGGACGGGCATTGTCACGAATCGGGATTGCCTTCTCGGGCGGGCTCACCGCGACGGAGATCGCCGACTGCGCGGAGCGGGCCGAGGCGCTCGGATACGAATCCGTGTGGGTCGCCGAGGGACATGGCGGCGACCAGTTCGCGATCCTCGCCGCCTGCGCGCTCCGCACCCGGCGCGTGCGGCTCGGCACCGCCATCACCAGCGTCTATGTGCGCACCGCGCCCACCATCGCCATGGCGGCGGCTGCGGTGGACGAGCTGTCGGGCGGGCGGTTCGTCCTGGGGCTCGGGTCGAGCCACAGGGTCCAGGTCGGGCCGGAGCACGGAGTGGAATATTCCAGACCCCTCGGGCGCGTGCGCGATACGGCGGCCGTGGTGCGCGCGCTGCTCCGCGACGGCGAGGTCAGCCATGCGGGGGAGACCGTCCGGATCGAGCGCTTCGATCTCTGGTTCCGGCCGTTCCGGGGCGATCTCCCGATCTACCTGTCCGCGCTCTTCCCGAAGATGCTGGAGCTTTGCGGCGAGGTGGCGGACGGCCTGATCCTGACCCGCGGCACGCTCGAGACGGCGGCGAGGGCGCGCGCCCACATCGCCGCCGGCGCCGCCCGCGCCGGGCGCGATCCCGCCGCGATCGAGATTTCGTCGCTCCTGCCCGCGAGCGTCTCGGCGGACCGCGGCGAAGCCTTCGCCGCCGCCCGGCCCGGCCTCGCCTTCTATGCGGGCTTCTTCCCCCGCTACAACCGGCTGATCGCCGAAAGCGGCTTTCCGGACGAGACGGCCGAAATCGCGCGGGCCTGGGCCGCCGGCGACCGGGCGGCGGCCGAGCGCGCCGTCACTGACGAGATGATCGCCGCAACCGGCATTGTCGGCGCGCCGGGAGAATGCCGGGAGAGGCTGGAGGCCTACCGCGCCTCCGGCCTCGACCTGCCGATCATCAGCCCCTTCGCCCGCGGCCCCGGCGCGAAGGACAGGTTCATGGCCGCCATCGAGGCCTGCGCGCCCCGGTAATCGTCACGGTACCCGGGCGGCCCTGATCCGGCGTTTCGGCGACGGCCGCGCCCTCGTGGCTTGCGGCGATCTTCATGGCGATGTGCTCGCCGGCGGAGATCGGCGGGAATTTCGGTTTCTCGCCCGCCGGCACGCAGGACGGAACGGCCCGGATCGGCGCGTCATAGTCCGGGTGCATGAAATAGCCGATGGTCTGCCGGCGCGAACGCGCGCTGTTCAGGTCGCGCGGGTTGGCGACGCGGTGGAGCGTCGAGGTCCAGCGCCCGTCGGTCCAGCGGGCCATCATGTCGCCGAGATTGACGACGAGCGTTCCGGGCGGCGGGCGGACCGGCTGCCAGGCGCCGTCCGGCATCCGCACTTCGAGGCCGCCGTCGGCATCCGTCATCGCCAGGATCGTCAGCGCGCCGAAATCGGTATGCGCGCCGGTGCGGAGCTGGCCCGGCTTCGGCGGCTCGCGGAGCGCGGGGTAGTGGTGGCTCGACAGGATGGAGAAATGGCGGCCGATACAGCCGGCGAACCAGTCCTCCGGCTGTTCCAGCGCCACCGCGAAGATGCGCATGAGGTCCGCCGAAAGCCGCTCACAGGCCCGGTAGATCGCGACCAGCGCCTCGGCCGCGCCCGCCGGCTCGGAGGGATAGATGTTGGGCGCATAGGCGTTGGCCGCCTCCGGCAGGCCCGCGAAATACGCCCGGTGGTCGTCCACCGGCCCGAGGAAGAAGGTCTCGCGCAGGTCCGGCGGCGCGTCTTCGCCCAGCGTGTAGGCGAGGCCCCGCGTGGCGAAGCCGTGGAAGCCCCGCTGGCGCGAGGGGCCGGCGGGATGCCAGCGGTCCTTCCGGGCGCGCGGCAGGTCGAAGAAGGCCCGGGACCTCTCGAACGCCCGCTCGACGACCGCCGGGTCGAGGCCGTGGCCGGAGAGGATGAGGAAGCCGGTCCGCTCGCAGGCCCCGGCCACGGCGCGGGCGACCGCCGGCTTGTCCCGCCCGTTCAGGAAGGGCGCGATGTCGATGACCGGAATTCCGCCGCTCACGGCGCGGCTCCGGGGTCCGACAGCGCGGCGTCGACCACGTCGTCATAGGGCACGTCCCGGGCGATCAGCCCGCCCGCCAGCAGCGCCGCCTTGAGCCGGGCGTAGGCCGCGACCGGGAGCGCGGTGCTGCGCGGCCACACGCGCGCTTCCCGATAGTGCGCCACGATGCGCGCGAAGCCCTCCGGCGGCAGATCGGGGAAGAAGGCCGGGCCGACCAGGGCGGCGGTTTCCCCCGGCTCCGTCTCGTGGATGCGCGCGAGCGCCGCGGCGATGGCGCGGGTCAGCGCCATGCAGGCCCCGCGGCGTTCGGCGGCGAAACGCCGGGTCGTGTAGAAGGTGGTGAAGGCGATGTCGCCGCGCACCGAGAACCGGTGCCAGACATGCCCGTGCCCGCCGGAGACCAGGCGCTCGGCATGGGGCTCGAACAGTTGCACGACGTCGATCCCGCCCCGCTTCAGCGCCTCGGCGTTCTCGGCCATGGAGGCGTCCGGCGCGCGCGTCAGCGTGGCCGGGTCGATGCCGGCCCGGTCGAGATCGTCATGGAGCGTCAGCCAGGGCGTCGGCACGTCGGTGGCCACGCCGATGCGCGGGCCGACAAGGTCCTCGAAGCGGAACTGCGGGTTGGGCTCGCGGCCGACCAGGATGAACGGGTCGCGCGCCACCACCTGCGCGAAGCAGACCAGCGGGCTCGCCTCCCCGCGCGCACGGGCGGCGTCATGGTGCAGGGCGACCCGCATCGGCCCGCCGAAGGAGACATCCGCGCGCCCCTCGATCAGGCCCTGGGCGGTTTCCGGCGGCGAGGGCGAGAGCCGGAGGTCCACCTCCAGCCCCTCGGCCTCGAACAGCCCGGCGAGCTGCGCCAGGTAGAACGGCGTGTAGCTGCACGCGCGCAGGTTCTCGTAGAGGACGATCTTTTCGCTTGGCATGGAATGGAGACTAGCGCGCGAGCGCGGCAGGGACGATACCGGACGCCGCGCGCCGCGATTTGACACATGCAAGGGTATGGTCCTAACTGCCGCAGCGATGCGGGGAATCGACACTCGCCGCTTTCGCGCCCCTTGCGCGGCCTGCGCGCACGGCAACGACACAGTGGGGGAAGCCAGAATGAGAACCAAATCGACAATCGCTGCGGCCGCAATGCTGTTCGCCGGCCTCGGCGTAACCGGCGCGCCTGCGAGCGCGGAGCAGCAGTGGAGCATGGCCACGCCGTGGGGCGGCGGGCCGCTGCTCGAATACACCGCCAAGGGCATCGCCAAGGAGATCGAGTTCCTCACCAATGGCGAGATCAAGGTCGAGGTGTTCCCGGGCGGCACGCTCGGCAAGGCGCTCAAGGTGACCGACACCGTGCGCAAGGGCGTTGCGGAGATCAGCCATAACTGGGCCGGCTACGACTGGGGCGTCGACCGGACCGGCGTGCTGTTCGGCGGCTTCGCCGGCACCATGGAACACGAGAAGATGGTCCACTGGATGTTCCGCGGCGGCGGCGCCGACCTGCTGATGGAATGGCGCATGGCCAAGTTCGACATCGCCTCCATTCCCTGCGGCTCGGCGCCTCCCGAGGTGTTCATGCACAGCCACAAGCGCGTGGCCTCGCTGGCCGACTATGAGGGCATGAAGGTGCGCACCTCCGGCGCCTGGGCCGAGATCGCGCAGACGCTGGGCGCATCCACGGTCATCCTGCCCGGCGCCGAGGTCTATCCGGCGCTCGAGCGCAAGGTGGTGGACGGCATCGAGTGGGGCACGCCGTGGATGAACGAGTCGGCCGGCTACGAGAAGATCGCCAAATACATCGTCGTGCCCGGCATCCATCAGCCGACCGCGTTCCATGAGTGCCAGATCAACAAGGATGTCTGGGAAAAGCTCTCCGACCGCAACAAGATGCTGCTTCAGCGCGCGGGCGAGCGCATGACGTTCAACTTCTGGATGGAAATCGGCCACCAGGACGCGCCGTCCTTCCAGAACTTCCTGAAGGGCGGCAACGAGGTCGTGGACCTCGACGCGGACTTCATCGCCAAGGCCAGGACCGCCACGGACGAGTGGGCCGCCAAGCAGGCCGCCGAGAACGAGTGGTTCGCGCGCGTCTGGCAGAGCCAGCAGGACTACGCCGCGACGTGGTCCGAGGCGCACCGCTACCGCTAGTGGCGGACGAGCGGGCGGGCCGCGAGGCCCGCCCGGCTCCCTTCGCGGTCACCCCGGCCGCCGCGGCCGGGGCCCCGCGCTCGCCTCACCGATGAGGAATGACACGGCATGGTTGCCCTCATCCGGGGAATAGAGCGCCTCTCCCAGTCTCTCGGCGTGGTCGGCGCCTGGGTCATGGCGCCGCTCATCCTGTCCATGGTCTATGAGGTGCTGGCGCGCCACCTGTTCGACGCGCCGACCTTCTGGGCCTATGAGGTGGGCTACATGCTGGCGGGCACCTGCTACCTGTGCGGCATGGCCTATTGCATGAAGGAGCGCGGCCACATCCGCGTCGACTTCATCTACGACAATATCGGGCCGAAGGGCCGGGCGGCCGTGGACATCTGCGGCTTCCTGTTCCTGATGCTGCCGGGCGCAATCTGGGTCACCTTCGGACTCCAGGAATACGCCTGGGAGGCATTCGAAAGCGGCGAGGTTTCCGGCGAATCCGCCTGGAACCCGGTGATCTGGCCGTTCAGGACGGTCTGGGTCGTCGCCTTCGCGGTGCTGTGCCTGCAGGCGTTCGCCGAACTGGTCAGGTCGGCGCGCGTGCTGCTCGGCCTCGCCCGGGAGGAAGGCTTCGAGCCGCATGGAGTCGAGCTGTGACCCTCGGCATCGGCCTCATGATGTTCCCGGCCCTGATGGTGGCCATCTTCATGGGATTCCCGGTGGCGTGGTCGCTGATGGGAATCGCCGTCATCTTCGGCTACTACCGCTTCGGCGACGCGCTCGTCTATCAGCTCGTGGCCAAGGTGGACGACGTCGCCTCCTACTATGTGCTGGCCGCCGTGCCGCTGTTCGTCTTCATGGGTGTGATGCTGGAGCGCTCCGGCATCGCCGAGCGCCTGTTCGAGGCCATTCACCTCTGGACCCGCCGGCTGCCGGGCGGCCTGGCGGTCGGCACCGTGCTGCTGTGCGTGGTGTTCGCCGCGGCGAGCGGCGTGGTGGGGGCGACCGAGTCGGTGGTCGGCCTGCTCGCCATCCCGATCATGCTGCGCTACGCCTATGACAAGGGCCTCATCTCCGGCACCATCTGCGCGGGCGGCTCGCTCGGCACCATCATTCCGCCGTCGGTGGTGGTGGTCATCCTCGGCCCGGTGGCCGACGTGTCGGTGGGCGACCTGTTCGTCGGCATGCTGTTCCCGGGCCTGCTGCTCGCGCTGTCCTACGTGCTCTACATCCTGGTGCGGTGCATGCTGAAGCCCGGGGACGGGCCGCGCCTGCCGCCGAGCGACGACGATCCGCCCCTGGCCCAGCGGATCTACATCACCGCGACGGCGATGATGCCGCCGCTGGTGCTCATCTTCGCCGTGCTCGGCACGATCATGCTCGGCTGGGCGACGCCCACCGAGGCGGCGGCGATGGGCGCCATCGGCACCGTCATCCTGACCGTCGTGTACGGCCGCTTCAACGTCGCCACCCTGCACGCCGCGTTCATGAAGACGCTGCAGGTGACGGCGATGATCCTGACCATCCTGCTCGGCGGGACCATGTTCGCCGGCGTGTTCGTCGCGCTCGGCGGCATCAGCGCCGTGGAAGGGCTGCTGGAGGCGGCGAACCTCTCCCCGACCGCGACCATCTTCATCCTGCTGTTCATCGCCTTCATCGCCGGCTTCGTGCTCGACCTGATTTCCATCGTGCTCATCATCATCCCGGTGGCGGTCGCGGTGCTGCGCAAGATGGGCGTCGATGACGTCTGGTTCTGCATCATGTTCCTGATCGTCATCCAGACCAGCTACCTGACGCCGCCGATGGCGCCCGCCATCTTCTACCTGCGCGGCATCAGCCCGCCGGAGATCAGGCTGGCGGACATGTATCGCGGCGTGATCCCGTTCATCCTCCTGGAGCTGGTGGTGCTGGCGCTGGTGTACTGGTTCCCGGGGCTGGCGCTGTGGCTGCCGAGCGTGGTGTTCAAGTCGTTCTAGCGGCCCGGTCCGTAGTGTCACCCATCTATCCGGTTGCTCACCGAGCGCCCTCAACATGAGACCCGAATCACAACCGCCGGCGGAAGGCCCCACGAAGGCGGGTCCGGGACAAAAACATGACATGCCACCAACGGCATCGACTTTGGACTCATACCCGCGGTCGTTGACCGGAACCCATGACGGCTTCGACGCCCGCCGCCCGATCGCCCCCTTCCATCATGCCCGGACTTGTTCCACTGCTGTCCGGTTTGGATTTTGCGGACAGGGCGCATGGCCTGGATGCAACAGGATTTCAAAGGGTTCCGTCGGATCGGGACACGGATCGGCGCCCGGCGTCCCAACCCACTCCTCGTCATGCCCGGACGCCCCACTCCTCGTCATGCCCGGACTTGTTCCACTGCTGTCCGGTTTAGGTTTGGGTCCATTGAAAGGCGGTTTGGCTGTTGCATTTTGGGGGTGGGATGTTGTGTGCGATGAGGCGGTCGATGCGCTTTCTGTGCATGAGATTGGTGCGCA
>JAJDVH010000155.1 GCA_022826185.1 Alphaproteobacteria bacterium | reverse complement strand
GCGTGCAAATCGCATCGGGGTCGGGTTACACTCTGTAAGCATCGGGGCGCTCCTCTGCAACCGGGCAAGGCTTTGTTGCAAAAGAACTTTCTCATATGCAGAGCCCCGATGCACCTACCCCCGGTGAGAAATCCGGGCTAGATTGCGCGCCATGACATTCTCCATCCGACCGCTTTCCGACGTGCTGGCTGCCGAGGTCCGGGGCGTCGACCTGCGCGAGCCGCTCGACGACGCCGACCGGGCCGCGCTCAACGAAGCCTTCCTGGACCGCCATGTCCTGTGCTTCCGGGACCAGGAGCTCGACAAACCGGCGCAACTGGCGGCGACGCTCCGGTTCGGCCCGCTCGACGTGCATATCCAGCGCAACAAGGGCGACGAAATCTCGCTCGTCCACACGGTTTCGAACCTCGACGCGGACGGGAACCCGAAACCCGAGGCAGCGGCGAAGGGAAACCTGCGCTGGCACTCCGACAAGTCCTACCGGACGGTGCCGTCCTGCGCGACCTTCCTCTACGCCGTGAAGGTGCCGGCGCAAGGCGGGCGGACCGAGTTCGCCAACATGAACCGCGCCTTCGAAGCTTATTCCGCCGAGCGGCGGGAAGCCTTCCGGGGCATGAAGGTGGTGCATGACTGGGTGCGCTCCTGCCGGAAATCCGGCGAGCGCGAGGCGAGCCCGGAAGAGGCGTCGGTCTATCCGCCCGTGGCGCATCCGCTGGTGCGGCGCCACCCCGAAAGCGGGCGCGAGGCGTTCTTCATCGGCAACCACGCCTCGCACATCTCCGGGATGGACCGGGAGGAGGGCGAGGCGTTGCTGGAGGAGATCGAGGCGCACAGCACCGCCGAGCGCTTCGTCTGGCGCCACCAATGGCGCGAAGGCGACCTGCTCATGTGGGACAATCGCTGCCTGCTGCACCGCGCCGAGGAGCGCGCCCGCGAGGCCCGAGTGCTGCACCGCACGGTCACCCGCGGCACATCGCCCTTCTGAGCGGGAGCGCCGGCCCCATGGACGCGCCGACGGGCGGCGATTTCATCCGCGACCGCATCCGCACCGACCTTGGCGAGGGGCGGGTCGAGTCGGTCATTACCCGCTTTCCGCCGGAGCCCAACGGCTTCCTGCATATCGGCCATGCCAAGTCGATCTGCCTCAATTTCGGCGTGGCAGAGGAGTTCGGCGGCCGCTGCAACCTGCGCTTCGACGACACCAACCCGGCGAAGGAGGAGCAGGCCTATATCGACGCCATCCAGGAGGATGTGCGCTGGCTCGGCTTCGAGTGGGCGGGCGAACCGGTCCATGCCTCGGACTATTTCGAGACGCTTTACGAGTGGGCGGAGCACCTTGTCGAGACGGGCCATGCCTATGTCGATGAGCAGTCGGCGGAGGAGATCCGGCAAACGCGCGGCACGCTCACCGAGCCGGGCAGGCCAAGCCCCTGGCGCGACCGGCCGGCGGCGGAGAGCCTCGACCTCTTGCGCCGGATGAGGGCCGGCGAGTTCGCGCCGGGCGCCTGCGTGCTGAGGGCGCGGATCGACATGGGCTCCGGCAACATCAACATGCGCGACCCCGTGCTCTACCGCATTCTCGACCACGCGCATCCGCGCACCGGCGACGCCTGGCGCATCTACCCGACCTACGACTATGCGCACGGCCAGTCGGACGCCATCGAGGGCGTGACGCATTCGCTCTGCACGCTGGAGTTCGCCGACCACCGCCCGCTCTACGACTGGCTGCTGGAGCGCGTGCCGGCCGCCTGCCGCCCGCGCCAGTACGAATTCGCCCGGCTCGACATGACGGGCACGATCCTCTCCAAGCGCGCGCTCACCCGCCTCGTCGCGGAAGGCCATGTGGCCGGTTGGGACGACCCGCGCATGCCGACCTTGCGCGGCTTGCGGCGGCGGGGCGTGCCGGCGGAGGCGCTTCGCGACTTCGTCTTCCGGCTCGCGATCTCGAAAAGCGCCGGGCGCGTCGAGGCGGCGCTGCTGGACCATTGCGTGCGCGAACGGCTGAACCGCACCGCCGAGCGGCGCATGGCCGTGCTGCGTCCGCTCAGGGTCGTGATCGAAAACTACCCCGAGGGCGAGGTGGAGTGGCTGGAGGCCGCCAACAATCCGGGCGACCCGGAAGCCGGCACGCGCAAGCTGCCCTTCTCGCGGGAGTTGTGGATCGAGCGCGACGACTTCATGGAAGACCCGCCGCGGAAGTTCTTCCGCCTCGCGCCCGGCCGGGAAGTGCGGCTGCGCTATGCCTTTTTCCTCACCTGCCTCGAGGCGGTGAAGGACGATAGCGGCAATGTCGTCGAGTTGCGTTGCCGCTACGACCCGGAAACGCGGGGCGGCAGCGCGCCGGATGGCCGCAAGGTGAAGGCGACGATCCACTGGGTCTCCGCCGCCCATGCCGAGTGCGCCCCGGTCCGGCTCTACGGGCCGCTCTTCGCCTGCGATGAGCCGGCCGGCCTCGAAGACCTGAACCCGGACTCGCTGGAGGTCCTGGAGGACTGCCGGCTGGAGCCCGGCCTGGCGGGCATGGAGCCCGGCAGGACGGTGCAGTTCGAGCGCCTCGGCTATTTCGCCGCCGACCCCGACGGCGGTTTCAACCGCACGATCGGGCTGCGCGACGACTGGGCCCGGATCAGGGCGCGGGAGGTCAGGACAGCGCCTTGAGGGACTCGCGCGCGGCGTCGAGCGTGTTGGCAATATCCTCGTCGCTGTGCACCACCGAGAGGTAGAACTTGCTCTGCCCCTTGAAGATGCCGCGCTCACGCAGCCCGGCGTTGAAGGCGTTGGTCTTGGCCGCGTCGGCGCGCATGGTGGCGCGGTAGTCGGCGACCTCGCCGCCGGCGAAGATGACGTCGAACATGGGCGGCGAGCCGAGCACCTGCCCCTCGTGGCCGCTCTCCTCGAGCAGGGTGTTCAGCCCGTCGATCAGGGCCTCGCCGATCTGCTCATGGCGCTCATAGACGCCTGGACGGCCCAGAACCTCCAGCGTCTTGAGGCCGGCGACGGCGGCGACGGGATTGCCGCTGAGCGTGCCGATCTGCTGCGCGAAACGATCGCCGTCCACGCGCCCGGCGTCGAAATGCGCCATGACGTCGTCCCGACCGGCGACGGCCGCCAGCGGATAGCCGCCGCCCACCACCTTGCCGAGCGAGCACATGTCGGGCGTGACGCCGTAGCGCTCCTGCGCGCCGCCCCGCGCGAACCGGAAGCCCGTCACCACCTCGTCGAAGATCAGCACGACGCCGGTTTCCTCCGTCACCTCGCGCAGTGCTTCCAGGAAGCCTGGCTTCGGCGGGATCAGCCGCTGGAACGGCTCGGCGATGACGGCCGCCAGCTCGTCGGCATGGTCGCGGATCAGTTGCACCGCGGTTTCGGCGTCGTTGTAAGGCGCGATCAGCACCTCGTCGCGGACAGCCGAGGGAATGCCGGCGCTGTCCGGCGCCGCCTGCGGGAAGTTGCCGGGCCGCTTCGGCGCCATCGACATGAGGGCGTAGTCGTTCATGCCGTGGAAGCCGCCTTCGAATTTCAGGATCTTGTCGCGGCCGCGAAACGCACGCGCAATCCGCATGGCGTAGAAGGTGGCCTCCGTGCCGCTGGAGACGAAGCGCACCTTCTCGGCGCAGGCGACGCGCTCGGTCACCACCTCGGCCAGCTTGATGCCGTGCTCGTTGTTGGCGAAGAAGGTCGTGCCGCGCCCGACCTGTTCCTTCACGGCCTCGACCACTTCGGGGTGGCAGTGCCCCGCCAGCATCGGCCCGGAGCCCAGCAGGTAGTCGATATATTCGTTGCCGGAGACGTCCCAGACATGGCTGCCCTGCCCGGAGCGGATGACGGTCTCGAACGGCACATTGCCGAAGCTGCCGGCCGGCAGCACGCGGCGCGCGGTCTCGCGCAGCGCCGTCTCCTCGGCGGTGAGAACGGGTTCAGCCATTGCGTTTCCTTTCCACTGCCGCGCGGATCAGCTCCAGGCGGTCATTGCCGAAATACATGTCGCCGCCGTCGAGGAAGAAGGTGGGCGAACCGAAACCGCCCCGCTCGATCAACTCGTCGGTCGTGTCGAACAGCATCTGCTTGATCCCCGGATCGGCGATGGCGGCGAAGAAGCGCTGCTTGTCGAGCCCCGAGGACTCGACGACCTCGGCCAGCACGTCCTCCTGGCCGATATCGCGGTCGTCGCGCCAATAGGCCTCGAAGCAGCCCCGTGCGAAGGCGGACACCCGGCCTTCGTCAATGGCGTGGAAGCAGCCGCGCATGGCCTTGACCGAGTTGACCGGGAAGACCGAGGGCTTGCCGATGACGATGCCCTCGAAGCGGGCCCAGTCGTCCATGTCCTTGCGGTAATAGGCGTCCTTGGGCGGGACCGGGTTCTCGCGGCGCTGATAGACGCTCGGATTGACCTTGTTGAACACGCCGCCTACCAGGAACGGCTTCCAGACCAGGTCCAGCTCCAGGTCGGCGCAGAAGTCCTCAATGCGATGGAAGGCGAGATAGGTCCACGGGCTGGAGACGTCGAAGAAGAACTCTAGTTTGCTGCTCATTGCGTCACGGGGCTCCTAACGGGAAACGGCGCCGCCGTCGATGGTGACGACGGTGCCGGAAATGTGCTTCGCGCGCTCCGAGGCGAGGAAGACCACGATGTCGGCGCAGTCCTCCGGCTCGCCCGGCGGCGGGTTGGTCGGCATGCATTCCTGCCAGCGCTCCTCGTCGCCGAACCTGTCCAGCGCCTGTGCGCGCATGATGGTGGTCAGCCGCTCGGTCAGGATCGGCCCGGGATTGACGCCGACGATGCGGAAGCCGTCGTCCGGGCTCTTGCCGCCGAGCGCGCGGGTGAACGCGATCAGCCCGGCATTGCCGCCGGCGCCCGCGATATAGCCCGCGCTCGGCCGCTCGCCGCCGGTGCCCACCACATTGACGATCACGCCCGCCCGCTTCGCCTGGAAGACCGGATAGAGCTCGCGGCACATGTTTATGTATCCGAATACCTTGAGGTCCCAGGCCTCGCGCCAGCGTTCCTCGTCGACCATGTGGATCGGACCGCCGGGAATGGCGCCTGCATTGTTGACGACGATGTCCAGGCTTTCGCCGGTCTCGGCGACCAGGCGCTTGACATTGCCGCCGTCCGAAAGGTCGAGCGGATGGATCGTGACGGCGACATTGTGCCGGCCGCGGATGGTGTCGCGCGCCCGTTCGAGGTCGGCCCCGGTGCGCGCCACCAGATGCAGGTCGCAGCCTTCCTCCGCGAAGAGTTCGGCGCAGGCGAGCCCGATGCCTTTCGAGGCGCCGGTGATGAGCACGGT
>JAJDVH010000171.1 GCA_022826185.1 Alphaproteobacteria bacterium | reverse complement strand
CCGCCGGACGAAGAAGCTTCACGCCTTCCGCGCGGCCCGGCCGGGCCGCGCGGAAGGCGAACCAACGCAGAAAACTGTTACCCATGTAACCGGTCCATAGTGTCACCCATCTATCCGGTTGCTCAGGCGTGGACGGGCCTTCGCCGGGCTTCGCCCGCCGCTTCCGCTGGCGCGAAAGCGGCCCCCCCCACCCGGCCCCGCAAGCGGGGGAGGAGGCTTCGGACGGCTGGCGGAATGGGTTCCGGTCAACGACCGCTGGTATCAGAAGGCGTTCTCCTTGGGAATCCCTTCAATGAGGCTCAAACCTCAATCGCTGGTATTACGCGCGTGATCCGGCAAGGCATCGCGCGCGTCCAGCCGGCGGAGGGTGATGAGTTCGCCCCGGAATGCGGGCTCGGCGGTTGCCGCGTCATGCCTGCTTGGCGTCGATCAGCTTGCGCCTGATTTCACGGGAGGCCACGATCAGGCGCTCGATCTCCTCGCCCTCGCCCCAGCGAATGGCCCGCTGAAGGCGGGAAATGTCCTCCAGCAGCCGGCCGCAGACATCCAGCAGCGCATGGCGGTTGTTGAGGAAAATGTCGCGCCACATGACCGGGTCGCTGGCCGCGATACGGGTGAAGTCCCGGAAGCCGCTGGCCGCGAACTTGATGACTTCCTGGCGAAGGTCCTGTTCCAGGTCGGTGGCGGTTCCCACGATCGAGAAGGCGACCAGATGGGGAAGGTGGGAGGTGATCGCGAGCACATGGTCGTGGTGAGCCGGGGTCATGGTTTCCAGCATCATGCCGGCCCTTGTCCACAACTCGCCCACCTTGTCGACGGCTTCCGGGGCGGTGCCGGGCGGCGGCGTGAGAATGCACCAGCGGCCCTCGAAGAGTTCCGCAAACCCGGCTTCGGGCCCGGAATGCTCGGTGCCCGCCACGGGATGCGCCGGCACGAAATGCACCCCCTCCGGGATGTGAGGGCCGAGGTCGCGGACCACCGTCTGTTTTACCGAGCCGACGTCGCTGACAATCGCCCCGCTCCGGAGCCGGGGCGCGATGGCCTCGCCGATGGCCGCATAGGCGCCGATGGGCGTGCAGACGACCACGAGATCGGCCCCGTCGGCGGCGTCCGCCGGGTCGTGGGTCGTCTCGTCGGCGATCCCGAGCCTCTCGACGGCGGCCAGCGTTTCCGCGCGCCGGGCGCAGGCGACGATGCTGCCGGCGAGATGCTTCTGTTGCATCACCCGGGCCAGCGACGAGCCGATCAGGCCGATCCCGATCAGCGCAACCCGTTCGAACATCGGCTCGGTCACGAAACGAGCGTCCTGAGGGCGGCGACGACGGCGCGGTTGTCCTCCTCCCGCCCCACGGTAATGCGCAGCCCGTCCGGGAAGCCGTAGCCGGCGACGCGGCGCGGGATCACGCCATGGCTCTGCAGCGCGGCCAGGGCGGCTTCGACGTCCGGGAAGCGGACCAGGATGAAATTGCCGACGCTCGGCAGCACCTCGAAGCCCAGCGCCCGGACCTCGTCCGTCAGCCAGGGAAGCCACTTGTCGTTATGGGCGCGCGAGAAGTCGACATATCCGGCGTCCCGTATCGCCGCCACGCCCGCGGCCTGGGCTGCGGCATTGACGTTGAACGGCCCGCGCACGCGCTGCAGTACGTCCACGACATTGGCCGGGCAGTAGGCCCAGCCGAGCCGGAGCGCCGCCAGCCCGTAGATCTTGGAGAAGGTGCGCGTCATGACGGTGTTGCCGCCCGCCTCGACCAGTTCGCGCCCGTCCGCATAGTCGTTGCGGCCGACATATTCGGCGTAGGCTGCGTCCACCACCAGCAACACGCTCTCCGGCAGCCCCTCGCGCAGCCGGACCAGTTCATCGCCGGAGATATAGGTCCCCGTCGGGTTGTTCGGGTTGGCGACGAAGACCAGCTTCGTGCGCGTCGTCACCGCTGCCAGGATCGCATCGACATCGGTTGTGAAATCGCTTTCCGGCGCGACGACCGGATGGGCGCCGGCGGCGCGCGTCGCAATCGGATACATGGCGAAGCCGTGCTCCGGGTAGATCACCTCATCGCCCGGCCCCGCATAGGCATGGGCCAGCAGGGACAGCAGCTCATCCGAGCCGGAGCCGCAGACGATGCGCTCGGGGTCGAGGTCGTGGACTTCCCCGATTGCGGCGCGGAGTTCATCCGCAGCGCCGTCCGGATACAGGTGAAGAGAGGATGCCAGCCGGCCGAACGCTTCCACCGCGAGCGGCGAGGGGCCGAGCGCGTTTTCGTTCGACGACAGCTTGGCGATATTCTCGACGCCCTCGATGTCGCTTTCGCCGCCGACATAGGGCGCTATCTCCAGCACGCCGGCGCGCGGGGCAGGCACGGTCATCCTGCGGTCTCCTTGAGAACGATCGGAACGGCATAGCCGCCGACGGGGATCATATCGGCCCTGGCGTCTTCAACGGCAACCAGGAATCGGCCGCCCCGGGCCGTCAGGACCTCGCCTGCGGCTTCGGCGGCGATGGCGACGGCAAGGTCGTCGCCGCTCGGGTCCGGCGGATTGCGCGCAATCACGAGCGCGCCGGGCGCGCCCACCGGGTAGAGGCCGGGCGCGAAGGGCAGGCGGGCGACAATGTGGAGGGGGGGATCGAGTTCGGCCAGCAACGGCCACCAGGGTTCGTCATCGTCGAGAGACGCCACGCCGACCGTGGCCTCGCCGGACGCGACGGCGTGGACGACGGCGCGAGCGCCCGAAGCGCGGAAGTGCCGGGCCGCGCGGAAATGGTTCCGGGCGCGCTCCCAGGCGTTTGCGCTGCCGCTCACGACGTTCAGCGGGTGGCCCTCTATCGTGAAACTGGCCCCGATCACCTCCCGCCAGACACTCAGCAAGGACGCCGTCGGAAAGGGCGTGCTGTCGGCGGCGGCCAGCCGGCGCATCAGCGCGGCCTCGCGTCCGGGGCGATAGACATCGGCCAGGCCGCGGGCGCGCTTGTCCATGCCGACAAGCCCGACCACCCGCGCGCGCTCGCGCAGGCTCTCCAGAATCGCGAGGTCGCAGCGGTCGATCTCCTGCCGGAAGGCGGCGAGTGCTTGTTCGGCGGCGCTATCGTTCATGGGCGGGCCTCTTAGACCCGCGCGGACGGGTTGACAATGCGGCGGGCCGTATCGATACCGGCGCGTCCCGATCAGGAAAGTGCGCCTCATGTCCCGCTATCGCATCGCATCCATTCCGGGAGACGGCATCGGCAAGGAAGTCGTGCCTGAAGGCGTCGGGGTTCTGGAGGCGGCCGGGCGGCGCTTCGGCGTCGATTTCGAGTTCGAGACCTTCGACTGGTCCTGCGAGCGTTACGCCGAGACCGGGCGCCTGATGCCGGAAGACGGCCTCGACCGCCTGGCGGCGTTCGACGCGATCTTTCTCGGCGCCGTCGGCTGGCCGACCGTGCCGGACCATGTGTCGCTCTGGGGCCTGCTGATCCCGATCCGCCGCCGCTTCGACCAGTATGTGAACCTGCGTCCGGTCCGCCTCCTGAAGGGAATCAGCTCACCGCTGGCGGGCCGGGGGCCGGAAGACATCGACTTCTACGTCATCCGCGAGAATTGCGAGGGCGAATACTCCGAAATCGGCGGCCGCCTTTACGAGGGCACCGACCAGGAAACGGTGGTTCAGGAAACGGTGTTCACCCGGCGCGGGGTGGACCGCATCCTGCGTTACGCCTTCGAACTGGCGGAAACGCGCCCGCGCCGGAAGGTCACCTCGGCGACGAAGTCCAACGGCATCATCCACACCATGCCCTACTGGGACGAGCGCTTCCGGGCCATGTCCGCCGAATATCCGGATATCGCCACCGACCAGTACCATATCGACATACTGACGGCGCATTTCGTCCAGCATCCGGACTGGTTCGATGTCGTGGTCGGATCGAACCTGTTCGGCGATATCCTCTCGGATCTCGGGCCGGCCGTCGCCGGGTCCATCGGCATCGCGCCCTCGTCCAATATCAACCCTTCGGGCGACATGCCGTCCATGTTCGAGCCGGTGCACGGCTCCGCGCCGGATATTGCCGGACGCGGCGTCGCCAACCCTATCGGCCAGATCTGGTCCGGCGCGATGATGCTGGAGCATCTGGGCCACGGGGATGCGGCCAGGGCTATCGAAGGAGCCATCGAAACGGTCCTGACCGGCGCCGGGCCGCTGACCCCGGACATGGGCGGCAACGGCACCACCGTGGAACTCGGAAAGGCGATTGCGGAAGCGCTCTGACGCGCTCTGACGGGCGGGAGGTCGAATGGAACCAAGCGAAGCGGGCCGTCACGTACGGTATGCGGCCGATGAGAAACCCCCGGGGCCCCTGGCGTTCGGCCTCGGGCTGCAACTGGCGATGCTCACCATCGCCGGGATCGTGCTCACGCCCTCGATCGTGATCCGCGCCGCCGGGGGAAGCGATGCCTACCTGTCATGGGCGGCATTCGGGGCCGTCGCGGTATGCGGCGTCACGACCATCGTCCAGGCCGTGCGCGTCGGCCGCATCGGCGCGGGCTATGTCCTGCTTATGGGCACCTCCGGCGCGTTCATCGCCGTCTGCATCGGCGCGATGGCGCAGGGCGGACCGGCCCTGCTCGCCACGCTCGTCGTCATTTCGTCGTTCTTCCAGTTCGCGCTGGCGGCGCGCCTGTCCCTGGTCCGCCGCATCTTCACGCCGTCGGTCGCGGGCACCGTCATCATGCTGATCGCGGTCACGGTCATGCCGATTGTCTTCGACATGCTGGACCAGGCGCCGGAGGGCGCGCCGGCGCTTGCCGCTCCCGTATCGGCCGGCGTCACCATCGCCGCCATCGTGGGGATTGCGCTGGCCGCGAAGGGGGTCTGGCGGCTCTGGGCGCCGGTGATCGGGGTGGTGGTCGGGTCGGCGGTGGGCGGCGCATTCGGCATCTACGATTTCGGCCGCGTTGCCGAGGCGGCCTGGATCGGGTTTCCCGAAGGAGGGTGGCCGGGATTCGACCTCGAGTTCGGGCCGGCTTTCTGGACGCTGCTTCCGGCATTCGTCCTGGTCACGCTTGTCGGCGCCATCGAGACGGTGGGGGACTCCATCGCCATCCAGCATGTTTCCTGGCGCGAGCGCCGGGCCGTGGACTATCGGGCGGTGGAGGGCGCGGTGGCCGCGGACGGGATGGGCAATCTCCTGTCGGGCCTGGTCGGCACGGTCCCCAACACGACCTACTCGACCAGCATTTCCGTGACCGAGCTGACCGGCGTGGCCGCGCGCCGGGTCGGCGTCGCCGTCGGCCTGATCTTCCTTGTGCTGGCCCTGCTGCCGAAGGCGCTTGCGGTCGTGCTGGCCGTTCCCGGCCCGGTTGTCGGGGCCTATGCGACCGTGCTGCTGGCGATGCTGTTCGTGGTCGGCATGAGGATCGTGGTGCAGGACGGCATCGACTACCGCAAGGGGGTGGTCGTGGGCGTCTCCTTCTGGGTCGGCGTCGGCTTCCAGAACGGCGCGATCTTCCCGGAATTTTTCGCGGAATTCGCCGGCGGACTGCTCCAGAACGGCATGACCGCCGGCGGCGCCGCCGCCATTTTCCTGACGATATGCCTGGAAGCGGCCAAGCCGCGCCGCAGCCGGATGGAAGCCGAATTCGACAGCTCCGCCATCGGTCCCGTGAGAACCTTCCTGCAGGCGTTCTCGGCCCGTAACGGCTGGTCCGAAGGCATGGCGCAACGGCTGGACGCCGTCGGCGAGGAGACCTTGCTGACGCTGATCGAGCAGAACGACGACCGGGATATAGCCGGACCCCGGCGTTTGCGCATTTCCGCTTCGCGCGAGGAAGGGGGAGCGGTGCTGGAATTCGTGGTTGCCGCCGGTGACGACGGCAATCTTGAGGACCGTATCGCCGTGCTCGGGGAGCACACGGCCGGCACGCCGGTCGAGCACGAAATCTCCCTCAGGCTGCTGCGGCATCTCGCATCGTCGGTGCGCCACCAGCAATATCACGACACGGATGTCGTGACCGTTCATGTGAAGGGGGGCTGATACCAACGGCATCGACTTCAGACTCATGGGAGCACTGCAGCCCGTATCGTCGCCCTCGGCACCTCCTTTCGTCGCCCCGGCCCCCGAGCCGGGGCCCATCCCTGACTCGCGCCACCGCCGCAGCCGGTGGAGATCAAGCTCAACCGCTGAAACTGCCGCCAGGACCGGAGCTGGGCCCCGGATCAGGGTCCGGGGCGACGGTGGAGGCGGCTCCGCCATCGGTTCCGGTCAACGACCGTTGGTATAAGGGAGCGCCCCATTTGTCCCGGCCGCCGGCTTCCGTTACCGTCGTCTGGCGAAGGGCGGGAGACGGACATGCGCGGGACAGCGGCTACGGACATTCAGGTGGTGCCGACGGGCGGCGCGCTTGGCGCGGACATCGTCGGGATCGATCTCGCACAGGATATCGACGATGGCGACTTCCGGCGTATTGAGGACGCCTGGCACGAGCATCTTGTGCTGCGCTTCCGCGGGCAGGCGCTGAACGACGACACGCTGGCGGAATTCTCACGCCGCTTCGGCGAGCTGGACATGGCGCCGACCGGGCGCGGCGGCAAACCGTTCAATCCCGACCGGCCCGAGATCGTCGTGGTCTCCAATATCGTCGTGGACGGCAAGCCGGCCGGCGCGCTCGGCAATTCCGAGCTCGTCTGGCACCAGGACATGACCTACAACGACATCCCGCCCAAGGCGAGCCTGCTCTACGGCATTGAGGTTCCGGAGGCCGGCGGGGCCACGCAATTCTACAATCTTTACAAGGCGTACGATGCGCTTCCTGACGCGCTGCGCCAACGGATCGAAGGTCTGACCTGCAAGCATGACGCGACGCGCTCGTCCGATGGCCGGCTTCGCCACGGCTATGAGGAAGACTATTCGAACGAAGACCGCCCGGGGGCGGTGCATCCGCTGGTTCTCGTCCATCCGGGGACGGGCCGCAAGGCTTTCTGCGTGGGCCGCCGCCCGAACGCCTGGATTGTCGGTCTGCCCGACGGTGAGAGCGATGCGCTGCTCGATGAAATCTGGGCGCATATCGAGCGTTGCGGCTTCGTCTGGACGCAGGACTGGCAGGCTGGAGACCTCGTGATCTGGGACAATCGCTGCACCCTGCACCGGCGCGACACGCTGCCCGCCGGCAGCCGGCGCCACATGCACCGCACCCAGGTCCGCGACACGGCCCGCCCGGTGGCCGCGTAGCTCGTCCTAGCCGAACATCTCCGAGAGGCGCAGTTCGGCGATCCGTTCGACCTGCCGGCAGGCCTCGGTGAGTTCGGTGCGGGAGTCGTTTGCGAGGCGCCGCTCGAATGCCTGCAGGATGCCGGCCCTGTCGTGGTCGCGCACCGCGATGATGAACGGAAAACCGTGCTTCTCCGTGTAGGCCCGGTTCAGTTCGGTGAAGCGGGCGCGCTCGGCGTCGGTCAGCGCATCGAGCCCGGCGGACGCCTGTTCCGCCGCCGATGCCTCTGTCAGCCGGCGGGCTGCCGCCAGCCTCCCCGCCAGGTCCGGATGGGCTTTCAGCACGCCGAGCCGCTCGTCCTCGCCGGCGGACCGGAACTTCCGTGCAAGCGCGCTCAGCATGCCGACGGCGGTGTCATGCGCAGGCCCCAGTTCGTCCTCCCAGGCGCGCTCCGCGATCCACGGCGAATGCTCGAAAATGCCGCCGAAGCGGGCAACGAAGCTCTCACGGTCCATCGTCGAAGGCCGTTCCCGCACCGCAGGCGGCGGATGCACGGCCTGCCAGTGGCGGGCGATGTCGATGCGCCGGGCGAACCAGACGGAATCGTGCCCCGCCGCATGTTCGATGAACCGCCTGAGCGCCATGATGCGCCCCGGCCGGCCGACGAGCCGGCAATGCAGCCCGACCGAGAGCATTTTCGCGCTGCCCGCCTCGCCCTCGGCATAGAGCGCGTCGAAGCTGTCGCGCAGATAGGCGAAGAACTGGTCGCCGGAATTGAAGCCCTGCGGCACCGCAAACCGCATGTCGTTGGCATCGAGCGTGTAGGGAACCATCAACTGGTCTCGCGCGCCGATACGAATCCAGTACGGCAGATCGTCGGCATAAACATCTGAAATATATTCGAAACCGCCTTCCTCGGCAGCCAGTGCAACGGTATTTGCCGAGCAGCGCCCCGTGTACCAGCCGCGCGGCCGCTCGCCCGTCACTTCCGTATGCAACTGTACGGCCCGCTCCATATGCTCGCGTTCCTCGTCCAGCGGCATGTCCCGGTATTCGATCCATTTGAGGCCGTGGCTCGCGATCTCCCAGCCGGCGGCCTGCATCGCCGCCACCTGGGCGGGCGCGCGCGCCAGCGCCGTCGCCACGCCATACACCGTGACCGGGATGTCGAAGCCGGTGAACAGCCGGTGAAGGCGCCAGAAACCGGCCCGCGCGCCGTATTCGTAGATCGACTCCATGTTCCAGTGCCGCCGGCCCGGCCAGGGCGCGGCGCCCACGATCTCGGAGAGGAAGGCTTCCGAGGCCGGGTCGCCGTGGAGGATGCAGTTCTCGCCGCCTTCCTCGTAATTGATGACGAACTGGACGGCGATGCGGGCGCCGCCGGGCCATTTCGGATCGGGCGGCTCGGGGCCGTAGCCGTGCAGGTCTCTTGGATATCGCAATGCCGCTCTCGCCCTCCGGCCGCCCGGGTTTCGTGGCTTCCGCCTTGTTGATTGTAAAAATGCGGATTGCTAGCGTGCAACCGCGCGGCCTCCCGACAGGAAGGCCCTTTGCGAGTCCGAGGGGGCGACCATGCCCGACGGCCGGCTGACCACTCATGTGCTGGATACGGCGCTCGGCCGTCCCGCTGCGGGCCTCGTGATCCGGCTCTACAGGCTGGACGGGGAGGACCGCCGCCTGCTCGGGTCCGCCGTCACCAATGCCGACGGGCGAACGGACGGGCCGTTGCTTCAGGGCGAGGAGTTCCGTGTCGGCGTCTATGAGATCGAATTCGAGGCGGGGGACTATCACCGCGCGGCGGGTGCGGGCGCGGACAGGCCGTTTCTCGACACGGTGCCGGTGCGGTTCGGCATTTCGGAAGCCGGGGCCAGCTACCATGTGCCGCTGCTGCTCTCGCCCTTCGGCTATTCGACCTATCGGGGCAGCTAGGCCATGACCGGGGTGCGCCGCGAACTCCGGTTCCTGGTGAATGACGAGGAGGTTGCGCTCGGCGATGCCGGCGCCGGCGACAGCCTGCTCGACTTCCTGAGGCTCCGCCGCGGCCTGCGGGGCACCAAGGAAGGCTGCGCGGAAGGGGATTGCGGCGCCTGCACCGTGCTGGTGGGCCGGCTGCGCGGCGGAGATGTGCGCTACGAGGCGGTCAACAGCTGCATCCGGCTGCTGCCGAGCCTCGATTGCTGCCATGTCGTGACCGTCGAGCACCTCTCCGGCGCGGAAGGCGGCCTGCACCCGGTCCAGCAGGCGATGGTCGATTGCCACGGCAGCCAGTGCGGCTTCTGCACGCCCGGCATCGTCATGGTGCTGGTTGCGCTCTGGCTGGAGCGGCCGAGGCCGTCGGAAGCCGAAGTCCGGCGGGCGCTCCAGGGCAATCTCTGCCGCTGCACCGGCTATGCGCCGATCCTGCGCGCGGCGGCGGCGGCCGGCGACTACGGCCTGCCCGAAGACGACGGGCTGGTGCGGAATCGCGAGGCGGTTGCCGCGCGCCTGGCGGCAATGGCGGACGGAAACCGGGTCGAACTGGGCGGCGGCGTCGTCATTCCGGCCGACGAGGACGATCTGGCGGACGCGCTGGAAGCGCAGCCGGCGGCCACCATGGTTGCGGGCGCGACCGATGTCGGCGTGTGGATCAACAAGGACCTGCGGGACATTGCGCCGGCGGTGTTCATCGGCCATCTGGACGGGCTCGGCCGGATTGCCGCGAAAGGCAGGACAATCGTAATCGGGGCGACAGCGTCCTATTCGGATGCGGAAGCCGCACTGACGGAAGCCGTGCCGGGCCTGGCGGACTACTGGAGCCGGATCGGCGGCTGGCAGATACGCAATATGGGAACGGTCGGCGGCAACATCGCCAACGGGTCGCCCATTGCCGATCTGCCGCCCGTCCTGATCGCGCTCGGGGCCGAGCTGGTCCTGCGAAAGGGCCGGGGGCGGCGCACCATCCCGCTTGAAGCCTATTTCCTGGACTATGGCCGGCAGGACCTGGAGCCCGGCGAGTTCGTGGAGGAGGTGTGCGTGCCGGTTCCGACGGAGGACGCCCGGCTCGGCTTCTACAAGGTCTCCAAGCGCCGCGACGAGGACATCTCTTCGGTCTGCGCCGGCTTCATGGTCCGCGTCCGGGACGGCCGCATGGAAGAGGCGCGGCTGGCTTTCGGCGGCATGGCGGCGACGCCCAGACGGGCCGAAGCCGCCGAAGCGGCGCTGCGCGGCCGGGAGTGGGGGGAGGCCGCCATCGAGGCTGCGAGGCAGGCGCTGGGACGGGACTTCACGCCGATATCCGACTGGCGCGCTTCGGCGGAATACCGGGCGCTGGTCGCGCGGAACCTGCTGAAGCGCTTCTATCTGGACCGGTCGGGGACGGTGTCGCCATGACCGGCCCCGCACTCCGCGAACATATGCACCGCGCGCACCGGCACGATTCCGCCGCCAGGCATGTGACGGGCCTCGCCGCCTATGCCGACGACATGGTGGAGCCGACCGGCATGCTGCATGCCTGCCTCGGGCTCTCGACGGCGGCCCATGCCGGCATATCGGAGCTGGACCTCTCGGAAGTCCTGAGCGCGCCGGGCGTGGTCGGGGTGCTGACGGCGGCCGACATTCCCGGCGAAAACGACATCAGCCCCGTCGGGGCAGGCGACGACCCGGTCTTCGCGGACGGCGTCGTTTCCTTCTACGGCCAGCCCGTGTTTGCGGTGGTGGCCGCGACGCGGGCCGAGGCCAGGCGCGCCGCGCGCCGCGCGCGGGTCGTCTATGAGCCGCGGCCGGCCGTCTTCGAGGCGGAGGACGCCCTCGAAACCGTGTCGGAGCCGCTGACGCTTGCGCGGGGCGATGTCGAGGCCGCGCTCGACGCCGCGCCGCGCCGCCTGCAGGGCGCGTTCCGGGTCGGAGGCCAGGACCATTTCTACCTGGAGAGCCATATCGCGTTCGCCCTGCCGGGAGAGGACGACGAGGTCCGGGTGGTGTCATCGACCCAGCATCCGAGCGAAGTGCAGCATGTCGTGGCCCATGTGCTCGCAGTTCCGTCGAGCGCGGTGACGGTGAACGTGCGGCGCATGGGCGGGGCGTTCGGCGGCAAGGAAAGCCAGTCGAACCTGTTCGCCGCCGTCGCCGCGCTCGCCGCCCGGAAATTCGGCCGCGCGGTCAAGCTGCGCCCGGACCGGGACGACGACATGACCGCAACCGGCAAGCGCCACGACTTCCGCGTCGATTACGATATCGGGTTCGACGATGAGGGGCGCATCCTCGCCGTGGACAGCGTGCTGACAGCGCGCTGCGGCTTTTCCGTGGACCTGTCGGGAGCGGTTTCCGACCGGGCGCTGTTCCACGCCGACAATGCCTATTTCTTCCCCGCCGTGCGCCTGCGCTCGCGGCCCATGCGCACCAACACTGTCTCCAACACGGCCTTCCGGGGCTTCGGGTCGCCGCAGGGCGTCATGGCGGCCGAACGGATTGTCGAGGAGGTCGCATACGCCACCGGCCGTTCCCCGCTCGATATCCGCAAGGCCAATTTCTACGGCGGCCCCGGCAGGGACCTGACGCCCTACCACCAGCCGGTCGAGGACAACATCCTCCCGCGCCTGGTCGCGGAAATCGAAGAGCGGGCGGACTATGCGCCGCGGCGCCGCGCGGTTCTGGATTTCAACGCAAGGGGCGGCGTCCTGCGCCGGGGCATCGCGCTCACGCCGGTCAAATTCGGCGTGTCCTTCACGGCGACCTGGATGAACCAGGCCGGCGCGCTGGTGCATGTCTATCGCGACGGCTCCATCCACCTGAACCACGGCGGCACGGAGATGGGGCAGGGGCTCTTCATCAAGGTCGCCTCGGTGGTCGCGGACTGCTTCCAGGTCGATCTCGACCGCGTGCGGATCACCGCCACCAGCACCGGCAAGGTGCCGAACACCTCGGCGACCGCAGCCTCCACCGGATCGGACCTGAACGGCATGGCGGCCTTCGAGGCGGCCGAGACGATCAGGCATCGCCTCGTCGCCTTCGCGGCCGACAACTGGAATGTCGAGCCCGGCCAGGTCGTCTTCGAGGCCGGCAGGGTCCGGGTCGGCAACCAGGACATCGCCTTCGCCGATCTGGTCGAGGCGGCCTACATGGCGCGGGTCCAGCTCTCGGCGACGGGCTTCTACCGCACGCCGGAAATCCACTGGGACCGCGCGGCGGGGCGCGGCCAGCCCTTCTATTATTTCGCCTACAGCGCCGGGGTCACCGAGGTCGAGGTCGATACGCTGACCGGGGAATACCGGGTGCTCAGGGTCGATATCCTCCACGATGCCGGCCGGTCGCTCAATCCGGCCATCGATCTGGGCCAGGTCGAAGGCGGCTTCATCCAGGGCATGGGCTGGGTGACGACCGAGGAACTGTGGTGGGACGGCGAAGGGCGGCTGCGCACCCACGCGCCGTCGACCTACAAGATTCCGCTCGCCTCCGATTGCCCGCCCGTCTTCAAGGTGCATCTCGCCGACTGGTCCGAGAACGCGAAGCCCACCATCGGCCGGTCCAAGGCCATCGGCGAGCCGCCATTGCTGCTGTGCGCTTCCGTGGTCGAGGCCCTGTCGATGGCCGTCGCCAGCACGGCCGGCTATCGGTATTGCCCGAGGCTCGACACGCCGGCAACGCCGGAACGCCTGCTGCTGGCCATCGAACGGCTTAAGCAGGAGGGAGGCGAATAGTGGACGCGCTGCTTCCGATCCTGGGCGAATGGCTCGAATTCGCCGTGCGCTGGACGCATGTGACGACGGCCATCGTGTGGATCGGCACCTCGTTCTACTTCATCGCGCTCGATCTCGGCCTCCGCCGCCCGCCGGACCTTCCCGAAGGGGTGCGCGGGGACGAGTGGCAGGTGCATGGCGGCGGCTTCTACCATGTCCGCAAATACATGGTCGCTCCGCCGGAACTGCCGGAGCACCTGACCTGGTTCAAGTGGGAGAGCTACGCCACCTGGGTGTCCGGCTTCGCGCTCCTGTGCGTCCTCTACTATGCCCACCCGGAATTCTACCTCGTCGACAACGAGGTCATGGAACTGTCGAACGAGGCGGCGATCGCCATTTCCGTCGCTTCCCTCGTCATCGGCTGGTTCGCCTACGACCTGATCTGCAAGAGCCGCTTCGGCGACGACAACATGCGGCTGATGCTGTTCCTCTATGTCGTCCTTGTCGCCTTGGCCTGGGGCTTCTTCCAGGTCTTTTCCGGGCGGGCGGCCTTCGTGCATCTGGGGTCCATCACCGCGACGATCATGAGCGCCAATGTGTTCCTGGTCATCATCCCGAACCAGCGGATCGTGACTGCCGATCTCAAGGCAGGACGGCGCCCGGACCCCAAATACGGCAGGATCGCCAACCAGCGCTCGACGCATAACAACTACCTGACGCTGCCCGTCATTTTCCTGATGCTGTCGAACCACTATCCGCTGGCCTTCGCCACGGAATACAGCTGGGTCATCGCGTCGCTGATTTTCCTGATGGGCGTGCTGATCCGCGTCTATTTCAACCGCCTGCATTCGAAGCAGGGGCATACGGTCTGGCCCTGGATCGCCGCGGCGGCCCTGTTCCTCGTCATCATCTGGCTCTCGACCATGCCAGCGGTCCTGACAGGCTCGGGCAACGGCGCAGCGGCACTGACGTCCTCGGAGCGCCGGCTGGCGGCCTCGCCCCATTTCGAAGCCGTGCAGGAGGCCGTGCTCACCCGCTGCCTCGTCTGCCATGCGGAAGAGCCGGTCTGGGAGGGGGTTCACCGCCCGCCGAAAGGCGTTGTCCTCGAAACCGACGAGCAGCTCTTGAGAAACGCCCGCCTCATCTATCTGCAGGCCGGGCGTTCGCGCGCCATGCCGCCCGGCAACCTTGCCGGAATGGAAGACGAGGAGCGCCGGCTGATCGCCGCCTGGTACGAGGACAGGCGGGAGTAGCGCTTGCCCGAAAGCCCTACAGCGGCGGCGCGAGCCTGGGGTGGCGGTTCACGTCCTTGTAGAGCAGGTAGCGGAACGGGCCGGGGCCCCCGGCGTAGCAGGCTTGGGGGCAGAAGGCGCGCAGCCACATGAAGTCCCCGGCCTCGACTTCCACCCAGTCCCGGTTGAGCCGGTAGACGCCCTTGCCTTCAAGCACATAGAGGCCGTGCTCCATGATGTGCGTCTCGGCGAAGGGGATGACCGCGCCCGGTTCGAAGGAGACGATGTTGACATGCATGTCGTGGCGCATGTCGTCCGGGTCGATGAAGCGCGTGGTCGCCCAGCGTCCGCCCGTGTCCGGCATGGCGACGGCCGGGCATTCCCGGTCGCTGGTCACGATGGGGTCGGGCAGGGCAAGGCCCTCGACCGCCTCGTAGCGCTTGCGAATCCAGTGAAAGACCGCGTTGTCGCCGCCCCGGTTGCGCAGCCGCCATGCCGCGCCCGGCGGGATATAGGCGAAGCCGCCGGCCTCGATCCGCCAGGTCCGGCCCGCAAGCAGGAGTTCGAAAGCGCCGGAAACCGCGAACAGGCCGGCTTCCGCGCCGGGGTCGGGCTCGGGATTGTCGCTGCCGCCGCCGGGAGCCACCTCGACGATGTATTGCGAGAAGGTCTCCGCAAAGCCGGAGAGCGGCCTTGCGAGTATCCAGGCGCGGGTCTTCTCCCAGTGGGGCAGCAGGCTGGTGACGATGTCCCGGAGCACGTCCTTCGGGATAACGGCGTAGGCTTCGGTGAATACGGCGCGGCCGGTCAGCAGTTCCGTCTGGCCCGGCAGGCCCCCGCTGGGCACGTGGTAGCTGCGTGACTGGGACACGGAACCGCCTCCTGAACCTGTTATCATGTTTCCGAAGTTTGCATCGGTCCGATCCGAAGCCCCGGACTACTCTTTCGTCACGCCCGAGCATCCTTCCGTCATGCCCGGACTTGTTCCGGGCATCTCCCCCGGGGCGATCGCGGCGGCGGAAGTGGATGCCCGGAACAAGTCCGGGCATGACGGGATGAGGACGCCGGAACGGCCGTTTGCAATACTACGCACTTCGATCCCGGCACACTATGTTGGACGGGCTTCCCCGGCTTTTCGGGGGCGTTTCATCGGGTCTTCTACGACGCCTTCCGGTTCGATTTCGACCTCGAAGTTCTCAAGGAACGCGGAAACCATGGAATAGAAGCCGACCGCAAGCGTGAGTTCGGCCATCCGCCCCGTGTCGAGTCGGGCCGAGAGCGCATTCCAGGTGGCGTCGCTCGCGCGCACGCTCGCCACCACCTCGTCGGTGAAGCGGATCACCAGGTTTTCGAGCTCCGAGAACACCAGGTCGTCCTCGCCATGCTCGACGGCGGCGATCCGGGCCTCGTCCATGCCGATATTGCGCGAAACGATCCTGTGCTGGTGGACCTCGTAGGACGCGCCCAGCAGGTGGCCGACGCGCAGGATCGCGATTTCCCTGAGTTCGGGGTCGAGCCGGCCCTTGAACAGGATCGCATTGCCGAGCCGCATGAAATGCGGCAGCGCCGGCCCCGTATGGGCCAGCATGTGGAAGACGTTCATCAGCGGATCGAAGCGCTGGACGAAAGTGCGCAATTCGTCCGGCAGGGTCTCGATGTCGGGGTAGGGCGCGCGCGCCATCGGGGTCAGCCTCCGAAAGGGGTATCGGTAGTCCGGGCGGGCGTCTATTCGTTGCCGACGGCCGCCCGGCCGGCCGCCTCGCCGGCGATCTTGCCGAAGACCGCGCCCGCCATCAGCCCGGTGCCGCCCGGATAGTTGAACCAGAACAGCCCGCCGACAAGCTCGCCCGCGGCGTAGAGGCCCGGAATCCCGATGTCGTCCGTGTCCATCACCTGTGCGTCGCCGTTCACGCGCAGGCCGCCGAAGGTGAAGGTGATGCCGCAGGTGGTCTGGTAGCCCTCGAAGGGCGGCTCGTCGATGGTGTTGGCCCAGTTGGTCTTGTCCACGGCGAGGCCCTCCGTCCGGCGTCCGTCCTTCACGTTCGGGTTGTAGGGAATGTCGGTGCGCACCGCGGCGTTGTAGGCCCGGATTTCCTTGAGGAAGGCCTCGGCGTTCACGCCTTCCAGCTTCGCCGCCAGTTCCTCGATGGTATCGGCCCGGACCTTCGTGACCTCCCGGATGCGGTATTCGTCGCGCAGGTTCGGGATGATCTTGTTGTCGAACACCTGCCAGGCCATCTGGCCCGGCTGGTTCAGGATCACGCGGCCGTATTTCGCATAGGTGTAGTTGCGGAAGTCCGCGCCTTCATCGACGAAGCGCCGGCCCTCCGCATTCACCATGACGCCCCAGGGGTAGCTGTGCTTCTGGAAATTGTCGCCGACGGCGAGGTCGCCGAATTCGGGCGCGTTGAAGTCCCAGCCGACCGCATGGCAGCCGGACCAGTTGCCGTAGGCCCGCGCGCCCGCATCAAGCGCCATGCGGATGCCGTCGCCGGTGTTGAAGCGGGTGCCGCGCACCTTGGCCACGTCCCAGCCGGGGCCGAGGTAGCGGGTGCGCATCTCCGGGTTCGCCTCGAAGCCGCCCGCGGCGAGGACCACGGCGCGGGCACGGACCTCGAAGCTGCGGCGGTCCTGGCGCACGCGCACGCCCTTCACGCCGTCGTCATCGTGCAGCAGGGCGGTTGCGCGCGCGCCGTAGAGCACTTCCACGCCCTCTCGCGCGCCAGAGTCGTGCAGTGCGTCCACCAAGCCCGGCCCGCCGCCCCAGGCCGACAGCACGAGGCCGCCCCAGAACTTGAAGCGCCCGTCGATCTTGAAGGCCTGCTTGCCGTAGATCGGCAGGAAGCGCACGCCCTTGTCCCGCATCCATTTCATCGTGTCGAGCGAGCGCGTCACCAGCAGTTCGCACATGTCCGGGTCGGTCCGGTATTCGGTGATCCGGCCCATGTCGTCATAGAAATCGGCCTCGCTGTAGACGCCGAAATCGGTGATCGCGACCTCGTCCTCGGTCAGGTCCGGCACCAGCGCCCTGATGTCGTCCACGCCGTTGAAGACGGTGCGGATATTGCCGGCGGTGAAGGCCGAGTTGCCGCCGCGCTCCTCTTCGTTCGCGCGCTCCAGCACGAGCACGTCCGCCCCCTGCTCGCGCGCGGCGAGCGCGGCGCACATGGCGGCATTGCCCGCGCCGACTATGACGACATCGACTGTGCGGTCCGACATTCCGAATTCTCCAAAAGGGACGGGGCGAAGGGGGTTCAGTTTCCGAAGACGCGCTCGAAGATCGTATCGACATGGACCAGCTGGCGGTCCGCATCGAAAAGCTCGTCGAGCCGCGCGGGCGGCACGGCGGCGGCGATCTCCGGGTCGCGCTCAAGCTGCGCGCGGAAGGAGCCGCCGCCCCGCCAGACGGCCATCGCCGCCGCCTGCACCTTCGCATAGGCGTCCTCGCGGCTCATGCCCGCCTGCGTCAACTCCAGCAGCACATGCTGCGAAAACACGAGGCCGCCCAGGCTGTCAAAGTTCCGCCGCATGGCGTCGGGATAGACGACCAGCTTCTCCACCACGCCCGCGAGCCGGTGGAGCGCGAAATCGAGGGTTGTCGTCGCGTCCGGCCCGATCATCCGCTCGACGGAGGAGTGCGAGATGTCCCGCTCGTGCCATAGCGCCACATTCTCGAGCGCGGGGATGACGGCCGACCGGACCATGCGCGCAAGCCCGGTCAGGTTCTCGGTCAGCACCGGATTGCGCTTGTGCGGCATGGCGGAGGAGCCCTTCTGCCCGGCGGAGAAAAACTCCTCCGCCTCGCGCAATTCCGTGCGCTGCAGGTGCCGGATTTCGACCGCGAGCCGCTCGACGCCGCTGGCGATAACCCCCAGCACGGCGAAGAACATGGCATGCCGGTCGCGCGGGATCACCTGGGTGGAATGCGTCTCGGGCGTAAGGCCGAGCTTCTCCGCCACATGCGCCTCGACACGCGGGTCGATGCTGGCGAACGTGCCGACGGGGCCGGAAATGGCGCAGGTGGCGATCTCCGCCCGTGCGGCTTCCAGCCGGGTGCGGTTGCGGGCGAACTCGGCATAGTGCCCGGCCAGCTTGACGCCGAAGGTGGTGGGCTCGGCATGGATGGCGTGGCTGCGGCCGACGCAGAGCGTGAATTTGTGCTCGCAAGCCTTTGCCTTCAGGGCGGAAAGGAGCTTGTCGAGGTCCGCCAGAAGAATGTCGCCGGCGCGCGTGAGCTGCACCGCCAGGCAGGTGTCGAGCACGTCGGAGGAGGTCATGCCCTGGTGGACGAAGCGCGCTTCCGGGCCGACATGCTCGGCGAGGTTGGTAAGGAAGGCGATGACGTCGTGCTTGGTCTCGGCCTCGATTTCGGCGATGCGGTCGATCTCGAACGCGCCGCGCTCCCACACCGCGCGCGCCGCCGAAGCGGGCGCCATGCCGAGCTTCGCCATGGCGTCGAGCGCGTGGGCCTCGATTTCGAACCAGATGCGGAATCTGGCCTCGTCCGACCAGATGGCCGCCATCTCGGCGCGGGTATAGCGTTCGATCATCGCCCGGACCCTAAGGGCGGCCATCTATCGCGGCAAGGATACCCGGTGTCGCGGACGAGACTGCCCGTGACCGAAGGATCAGGCCGCCTCCAAGAGCTCCGCGGCAACCTCCGGGTCGTCGCCGCGCGGCGCGAGCGGGTCCTGCGGGCTCAGCCTGTGGTCGAGCACCATCTGCGCGAGCAACAGGCGTTTCCGACCGCCGCCGGCCGCCGCAATGCGGGCGCCTTCATGCGCCATGACGACGGCGCTCGCCGCGTGGTAGAGCGCATCCGAAGCCTGGCGCATGCGCGGCTCGTCGCCGGCCGCCGCAACCTCCTCGGCAAGCGCGACGGCGCGGCCCGCGGCATGGCCGAGCGCGCCCTTCAACTGGCCGGGCAGGCCGTCCGCCTCGTCCAGCAGCGCCGTCAGCGCGTCGCCAAGCGCCTCCTGGGCGCCGGCCTTGCCGACGGCGCGGCCGACAATGTCCAGCGCGTTGATGTTGGAGGTGCCTTCCCAGAGCACGCCGAGATGAGCGTCCCGCACGAGCCGGGCATTGACGAAGGTCTCGATGTAGCCGTTGCCGCCCCGCGCCTCCATCGCCCCGGTCGCCACCGCGATATTGTCCCGGCCGGTGCGGAATTTCAGCAATGGCGTCAGCAGCCGCACCAGCGCCGCCGCCTGCTCGTCGCCGGCTTCCGAGCGTTCCAGCCTGTCCGCGGTGAACAGCGCCATCGAAAGGGCCTGCTCGGTCGGCACCATCAGCTTGAGCAATTGCCGGCGCATCAGCGGCTTGTCGGCGACGACGCCGCCGAACGCCACGCGCCCGCGCGCCGCGACCAGCGCCTCGTTCAGGCATCGCCGCATCATCGCCGCGGCCCGCACGCCGTGCGAAAGGCGGCTCAGATTCACCTGGTCCAGCATCTGCTTGAGGCCGTTGTTCCGGCCGGGCCCGACTTCGCCGAGCGGATAGGCGACGGCCCCGTCGAACACGATCTCGCCCGACGCCATGGACCTTGTGCCCATCTTGTCCTTGAGGCGCACGATCCGGTAGCTGTTGCGGCTGCCGTCGTCGCGGTATTTCGGCAGGGCGAACAGGCCGAGCCCGGCCGTGCCCGCCACCGCGCCTTCCGGCCTCGCCAGCAGCAGGGCGACATCGGCGTCAGCGCAGGAGCAGAACCACTTGTCGCCGTAAAGCCGCCATTCGGGTCCGTCGGATCCCTCCTCCGGCCGGGCGGCCAGTTCGATACCGCCCACGTCGGAGCCGCCGGTCTTCTCCGTCATGAACTGCGCGCCCATGCAGATGTCGCCCATGTCCTGGCTGGTCATTCCCGGCAGGAAGCGCCGGCGGACTGCCTCGTCGCCATATTTCCCGATGAGGAACGCCGAGGTGTCCGTGGCGGAGATCGGGCACATCAGTGCGAATTCCGACTGCACGAACAGGTATTGCAGGATGTATTTCGCCGTGATCGGCGTGCCGTTCCAGCCGAGCACGCCGGGGCGCCGGGACATGGCGTGGATGCCGAAATCGCCGAACCCGATCCGCTCCATCTCCCGGTAGGCGGGGTGGAACTCGATCCAGTCCTCGTCGCGCCCGAAAGCATCGCGCGAATGCAGCACGGGCCCGTGCCGGTCGGCCAGCCGGGCCAGCTCGTCGAGGCGCCCGCCGGCGATTTCCCCGAGGCGGCGGAAATGCGGAAGCATGTGTTCGCGCAAATCGTCGGCCAGGTAGAGCGGCAGCAGGTCCTGCAGGCTGCGGTCGATGTCGAAGAAGTTCATCCCGTGGCAATCCGGCGCCAGCGGCGTGCCGGCGGCGGTCGCGTTGGGGAGGGTGTTCCACGCAAGGAACGGGGGAGTCGTGACATTCATGGCGGACCGTCCGGGCCTTCGTCGAGGAAAGTGCGGGTCCCAATGTGCCAGAGGCGCGCCCGCCGCGAAATGTCTCCATTTGTCGTCCTCCGGCCTTTCCCGATCGTCGGGTCGTCGCGGCGGGCGGGGATGAGCGCGGAATCCGGTATAGTTTCCTGAAAAACCGGCCTCATGCGTGAAAGCAGGATTTTTTTCGACTGAAAGGCTTGTATTTCGACGCGGCATCACTAGAATAAAGAAAGAACAAAATGCGGGAGGCGGTATCCGGAAGCCGCTTCCTGCCGCGTCGGCGAAAAAATCCCTGGGAAACGCACGGGAGAGGTGCACCCTGATGACTCGCGCGCGCAATCAGGCGCGCGAACCGCGCCGGCGCCGACGCCCGCCCGCGCCCGCACGCGA
>JAJDVH010000160.1 GCA_022826185.1 Alphaproteobacteria bacterium | reverse complement strand
CCGCCGGCGCGCGCTCGCGGCCGGCGCGGCGCTGGCTGCGGCTGCCGGCGCCGCGGCGGTTCTGGCCCTGCCCGCCGCCATGGAGCCCGCGGCTCCGGCGGGCCGCTGGCAGGCCTTCGAGGAAGCCCGGATCGGGCCGCTGGTGTCGGAGGGGCGCACCGTCTTCGTGGATGTGACGGCCGACTGGTGCATCACCTGCCGGTTCAACAAGGCGGCGGTGCTGGGCCGGGGGCCGGTCGCGGCGCGTCTTGCCGGGGACATCGTGGCGATGCGCGCCGACTGGACCCGGCCCGACCCGGCGATTTCGACCTATCTCGCCCGCTTCGCCCGCTACGGCATCCCGTTCAACGCCGTTTACGGTCCCGGCGCGCCCGCCGGGATCGCCCTGCCCGAACTGCTGACCGAAGGCGCGGTGCTGGAGGCGCTCGACGAAGCCGCGCGGAAACGGGGCGGATAGGCCGGCGGTTTTCTTGCAGGGCGGCACCCGGCGTTGTAACCCTCGTTCGAGCCTGCCGGGCCGCAGCTCCGGCAGGATGGAGACGGACCATTGGCCGTGAGCCGCAGCGATCTGGAGACCGTTCGCCACCTGCCCCTGTTCCAGGGGCTGGCGCCGGACGCGCTGCGTTCCCTGCTCCGGGACGCCGAGGTCCTTGCCTTTTCCAAGCGGACCGTGATCTTCGAGCAGGGGGAACCTGTCACCCGTTTCTTCGGCGTGCTGTCCGGGTGGGTGAAGCTGTACCGCCTGCGTCCGGACGGGTCCGAAGTGATTATCGAAGTCTTCGGACCCGGCGAGTCCTTTGCCGAAGGCGCAATCGGCATGCCGGACGGTTATCCGGTTTCCGCCGAGCTGGTAGAGGACGGACGGCTGCTTGCGGTGCCCGTCGCGGGGTATATCGAGCGGCTGCGCGAGGACCCGGAACTGGTGGTCAGGACCTTCGCTTCGCTTGCGATCAACCTCAAGCGGCTGGTCTCCCGGATCGAGTCCGGCAGCAGCCTCAACTCTTCCCAGCGCGTCGGCGCGTTCCTGCTGCACTTCTGCCCGCCGCCGAAGCCGGGCGGGGACCCGGTCGATGTGCGCCTGCCCTACGACAAGAAGCTGATCGCGAGCCGGCTCGGCATGAAGCCCGAAACCTTTTCGCGGGCGCTGGCCAATCTCAGGACGCACGGGGTCGCCGTCAGGGGCAGCAAGGCGCGGATCTCCGACCTGGCGCTTCTCCGCCGGCATGTCTCGCCCGAATAGCCGGGGCGGACGCGCCGCCGCCCGCACCCGAACCCAAGGAGTCCCGTAGTGGCCGCCACCATCGACTATGACGCCCTGCTGGCGCCGGACCTGCCGCCGCCGGCCCCGCGCTGGAACGGGTTCGCGCCCTACAATTTCATCGGCGGCAATGTCGATGCGGCGAGCATGCCGGTCGAGGACATGATCGCGGCGACCGCCTCGGCGCTCCGCCGGGAAGGGGCGACGCTTGCAACCTACGGGCTGGAGAGCGGGCCGCTCGGCTACCGGCCGCTGCGCGAGTTCGTGGCCGCCAAGCTCCGGAAGCGCAGCGGGCTCACGGTCTCGCCCGACAATGTCCTCATCACCTCGGGCTCCAACCAGGCGCTCGACCTCGTCAACGAGATGTTCCTGCGTCCGGGCGACACGGTTCTGGTGGAGCAGTTCAGCTATGGCGGCGCGCTGGCCCGCCTGCGCAAGCTCGGCGGCAGGCCGGTGGGCATTCCTCTGGACGATGACGGCATGCGCATGGACCTGCTTGGCGAGAAACTGGCCGCGCTCGCCTCGGAGGGCGTGAAGCCCAAGTTCATCTATGTCATTCCGACGATCCAGAACCCCGGCGGCAGCATCATGCCCGAGGCGCGCCGCGCCGAGCTGCTGGAGCTTTCCGCGCAATACGGCGTGCCGGTGTTCGAGGACGAGTGCTATGCGGACCTGCTGTGGACGGGCGAGCGCCCGCCCGCCATCGCGGCGATGGACGAGAGCAACCGCGTCATCCATTGCGGGTCGTTCTCGAAGACCATCGCGCCGGCGCTGCGGGTCGGATACATCGTGGCCGAGCCCGCGCTCGTCGCCCGGATGGTCGCCTGCAAGACCGACGGCGGCACCGGGGCGCTGGAAGAGCATTTCGGCACGGCGGCGGAATTCGTGCCGCCGGCAGGGGGCATCTTCCTCTGGATTTCCCTGCCCGACGCCGTGGACGCGATGAAGCTCTCGGCGGCATCCGCGGCCAGCGGCATCGCCATCAACCCCGGCCCGGAATGGTCCGCCGACGCCGAGCCCGCCCGCTCGCGCATCCGGCTGTGCTTCGGCAACCCGACCGTCGGGGACATCCGCGAGGGCGTGAAGAAGCTGGCGGAGATCTGCCACCGCGAGTTCGGGATTCCGCTCCGGAGCGGCAATATCGAGCGCGCATGAGCAACACGCCCGAGTTCCAGCCGGGCCCGGACCGCCCGCTGCCCGAGGCCGCAGAAATCGTCGTCATCGGCGGCGGCGTGGTCGGCGTCACCGCGGCGCTGACGCTGGCGGAATGGGGCGTGCCGGTCGCGCTCTGCGAGAAGGGCCGGATCGCCGGCGAGCAGTCCTCCCGGAACTGGGGCTGGATCCGCATCCAGGGGCGCGACCCGCGCGAGATTCCGCTGATGCTGGAATCGCAGGCGCTCTGGCGGCGTTTCGGTGAGCGGAGCCCGGACGATTTCGGCCTTCGCCAGGGGGGCATCGCCTATCTGGCGGAAGACGAGGAAGAACTGGCCGAACGGGAGGACTGGCTCGCTTCGGCGCGGCCCTTCCAGCTTTCCTCGCGGATGCTCTCGGCCGCCGAGGCCGGCGAACTGATCGGCCGGGACGCCGGGCGCTTTGCCGGCGGCATGCTGACGCCGACCGACCTGCATGCGGAGCCGGCGCTCGCCGTTCCCGCGCTCGCGCGCCTCGCCTCGGAGGCCGGCGCGGCGATCTTCGAGCGGACCGCGGTGCGCACCCTGGAGCTTGCGGGCGGCAGGGTTGCCGGGGTCGTCACCGAGCACGGCGCCATTGCCTGCCGGTCCGTCATTCTGGCGGGCGGCGCCTGGTGCCGGCCCTTCCTGGAGAACATGGGCCGGTCGCTGCCGCAACTCGCCGTGCGCTCGCAGGCGCTGCGCACCGCCCCGGCCCCGGCGATCGCGCCGGGGCCGGTCGGCACGCGGTCCGCCTCCGTGCGCCCGCGGCTGGACGGCGGCTACACGGTCGGGCGGGTGCATGCGGCGCGCTTCGACCTCATCCCGGCGGCCTTCGCCCATTTCCGGAAATTCCTGCCGCTCTACCGCGACCGCTGGCGGTTCGTGCGGCTCCGGTTCGGGCCGGAATTCTTCGGCGCGCTCGGGCGGCGGCGCTGGCGGGCCGACCAGTTCAGCCCGATGGAGCAGGCCCGGGCGCTCGACCCCCCGCCCGACATGCGGGTGCTGGACGGCATCCTGACGGGCGCCCGGAGCGTCTATCCGCAACTGCAGGGCGTGCCGGCGGTGGAGAGCTGGGGCGGCATGATCGACGTCACGCCCGACGAGGTGCCGCTGGTCGGGCCGGTCGCCGGCCTGGAGGGGCTGACGCTCGCCGGCGGGCTCTCCGGCCACGGCTTCGGCCTCGGGCCGGGGATCGGCCTCCTGGCGGCCCAGCTCGCCACCGGCCGGGACCCGGCGGCCGACCCGGCCCCCTTCGCAACCGACCGCTTCGACCGGCCGTGAGCGAAGAAGCCACAGAGCGGAGCCGCAGCCCGTGACCCATGCCGCCGCGGCCCGTTTCGTGCTGGCGACCTGTTTCCTGGTGCTGCTGTTCAATGGCGGCGCGCGCGTCGCCATCGGGCTGCTGCTTCCCCCGATGGAGGAAGAGCTCGCCTGGAGCCGCAGCGAACTCTCGCTGAATGTCACCGTGTTCATGGTGCTCTTCGCCTCGGTCCTGCTCTTCGTCGGCATCCTCGTGGACCGCGTCGGCGCGGGGACGGTGCTGGGGATCGGGGTGCTTCTGTGCGCCCTCGGGCTCGGCTCGATGAGCCTGGTCGAGCATCCGTGGCAGGCGCTTCTGTTTTACGGGGTCGTGTTCGCGCTCGGCAGCGCCGGCACTTCGGTCACGCCGGTCGGGGTGCTGCTCAGCCGCTGGTATCCCCATCGGCTGGGCATGGCCAACAGCATCGCGATCTCCGGCATGGGGCTGGGCCAGCTGCTGGTCATCTCGGCGCTCACCGCGCAGCTCGCCTCGATCGGCTGGCGCGGGTCCTTCCTCGCGCTGGGCGCCGCCACGCTGGTCTGCATCCTGCCTGTCGTCCTGGTGGCGCGAAGGACCGCAAGCCCGGCGCCCGCGTCCGGAAAGGCGGCGGCCACCCTCGGAGAAGTCCTGGCGTCGCGCCGCCTCTGGGTGCTGCTGGTCATCTATGCGATCTGCGGTTTCCAGGTCTTCCTGATGGCCACCCACGTCGTCGCCTTCGCGGTCGACGAGGGCGTCAGCGCCCTGCTCGCCGGCAACATGCTTGCCTTCATGGGGCTGACCGGCCTCGGCGGCGTGCTGCTGACGGGCGTGCTCAACGACCGCTACGGCCCCGTCCTCCCGACCGTGATCTGCTTCGCGCTCAGGACCGTCCTGTTCGCGGTCCTGCTGGTGAGCCGGGAGCCGGCGGTCATCGTCGCAATGGTGCTCTTGTTCGGCGTCACCTTCTGGATCACCGCGCCGCTCACCGTGGTCTTCGGCCGCGAGATCGCGGCCATGAGCCTGCTCGGCACGGTGACGGGGCTCATCACCATGGTCCACCATTCGGCCGGCGGCCTCGGCGCGCTGGTCGGCGGCGCGGTCTTCGACGCCGACGGCGCCTATGACCGGGCGTTCGTCCTCATGCTGGTCCTGTCCGCCGTGGCCCTTGCCCTCAGCCTGGCGCTGTGGCGGCGGGGCGCCGTCCGGGGCTGACCGCCCCGCCGGCCCTTTCCCTTGCGATTGCTTCAGCCGGAACCGTGCACTAGGCTCTCCCGACCAAACGCCGCGGGCAAAGCGCGCATGCGACCTCTTCGGTGTCAGGGGAGAGCCGATCGATCGGGTTCCGCCGGCGGCGCAACAGCGAGGACATTCCATGAAACGCCGTAAATTCGTTCAGGGCGCCGCGACCGCCGGCGTCGCGGCCGCCGCATCGACGCTGGCGGCCCCCGCCGTCTCGCAGGGACTGAAGCAGTGGAAGCTGGCCATGTCCTGGCCGCTCAACTCGCCTGGCCTGGGCACCTCCGGGCAGCGGGTGGCGCAGCGCATCACGCAACTCTCCGGCGGCAAGATCGAGGTCAAGGTCTATGGCGGCGGCGAGCTGGTGCCGGCCTTCGGCGTGTTCGACGCCGTCAGCGCCGGCGACGCCGACATGTACCATTCGGCCGAGTATTACTGGCAGGGCAAGCACAAGGGCTTCAACTTCTTCACCGCCGTGCCCTACGGGCTGACCGGCATCGAGCACGCCGCCTGGATGAAATATGGCGGCGGGCAGGAGCTCTGGGACGAGCTCGCGGCCGAGTTCAACCTCAAGGGCTTCCAGGGCTCCAGCACCGGCACCCAGATGGGCGGCTGGTACCGCGAGCCGATCCAGAAGCTGGACGACTTCAAGGGCCTCAAGTTCCGCATGCCGGGCATCGGCGGCGAGGTGCTGCGCGCGCTCGGCGTCACGGTCGTCAACCTGCCGGTGGCGGAGATCTACCCGTCGCTCGCGTCGGGCGCCATCGACGCCGCGGAATGGGTCGGCCCCTGGCACGATCTCGCCTTCGGCTTCCACAAGATCACCAAGCACTACTTCTATCCGGGCTTCCACGAGCCCGGCACCTCCGCCAGCGTCGTGATGAACAAGACGCTGTGGGACAGCCTGAACGCCGAGGAACAGGCCCTGGTGACGACGGTGGTCGAGGCGGAGTCCTACATCCAGTTCGCCGAGTTCAACGCCCGCAACCTGGGATCGCTGAACAAGCTGCTCAGCGAGCACGGCGTGCAGCTGCACCAGTATCCGGAGGACATGCTGATCGCCATCGGCAATGTCGCCGGCCAGGTCGTGCGCGACATCGGCAACACCGACGACATGACCAAGCGCATCTATGACAGCTTCATCGCCTATCGCAAACAGGCCATCGACTGGGCCAAGATCGGCGAGCAGGGCTACATGAACGCGCGGGTCCTGCCGTTCAACTACGGTTAAGGCGCCGGGCGGCCGACAGGGTCGTCATGCGCCGGGCGAGACGCCCGCGCCACCCCGGCGCGGGCTCTCTGCTCATGCCCTGAAGCCAGCGGGGAATGCCGGTGAGCGCACTGAAGCAACTCGTCCGGGCGATCGACGCCGCGAACGAGCATCTGGGCCGGGCCGTGTCCTGGTTCGCCCTGTTCATGGTGCTGATGCAGTTCGCCGTCGTCCTGCTGCGCTACGTGTTCGGGCTCGGCTTCATCCCGATGCAGGAATCCGTGCTGTTCATGCACTCCATCCTGTTCCTGGTCGGGGCCGGCTACACGCTGCTGCATGACGGCCATGTCCGGGTGGACATCTTCTACGGGGCGGCCACGCCGGAGCGCAAGGCGCTGATCGACTTCATCGGCGTGCTCGTCTTCCTGTGGCCGCTCTGCGCCGTGATGACCTGGAAGGGGCTGACCTATGTCGGCGCCTCCGTGCGCGTGCTGGAAGGCTCGCCCGAAGGCACCTTCATGCCGTTCTGGCTGCTGAAATCGCTGCTTCTCGTCTTCCCGTTCGTGCTGTCGCTGCAGGGGTTTTCCATGCTCGTGCATGCGCTGTTCGTCATGCGCGGCCTCGAACGCCCGGCCGGCGCGGGCGCCGAGGACCGGGGGCCCGGCGTATGACGGTCAACGAATATCTCGTCTGCTTCATGTTCGTCAGCGTGTGCGGCTTCCTGATGGCGGGCTTCCCCGTCGCCTTCACGCTCGCGGGCGTGGCGCTGCTCTTCGCCGGCATCAGCGCGGCTCTGGGCGTCTTCGACTTCGCCTTCCTCGGCATCTTCCCGAACCGCGTCTACGGCAACGCCATGATCAGCGAGATCCTGGTCGCGGTGCCGCTGTTCGTGTTCATGGGCGTCATGCTGGAGCGCTCCAAGGTCGCCGAGGAGCTGCTCGACACGATGGGCATGCTGTTCGGCGCGATGCGCGGCGGGCTTGGCATTTCCGTGTGCGTGGTCGGCGCGCTGCTCGCCGCCTCGACCGGCATCGTCGGCGCGACCGTGGTGACCATGGGACTGCTCTCGCTGCCGACCATGCTCCGGCGCGGCTACAGCGCCTCGCTCGCCTGCGGGTCGATCTGCGCCTCCGGCACGCTCGGCCAGATCATCCCGCCCTCGCTCGTCCTCGTCGTGCTGGGCGACCAGATCTCGGACGCCTACCAGGAGGCGCAGCGCAAGCTCGGCAATTTCGCCCCGGACCCGGTGTCGGTCGGCGACCTGTTCGCGGGCGCGCTGCTTCCGGGCCTGGCCCTGGTCGGCATGTATATCCTCTACCAGATGTTCATTGCGTGGCTCCGGCCCGAATCCTCGCCGCCGATCCCGCGCGACGAGCTGGTCGAGGGCCGCACGAACCGCGAAATCACCATGCAGGTCGCCCGCGCGCTGGTCGCGCCCGTGGTGCTGATCGTCGCCGTGCTGGGCTCCATCCTTGCCGGCATCGCGACGCCGACGGAAGCCGCTGCGGTCGGCGCCATCGGCGCGACGCTGCTTGGCGGCCTCAGGCTGGACCCCGACAAGGGCCGGCCGATCTACGCCGCCGCCATCGGGCTGGTGGTCGTGCTGTTCCTGACCGGCTTCATGGACCTGCGGGTGTCGCGGGACGACATTCCGGCGGCGGACGGCGTCGGCATCGCCGTCGCCATGCTGTGCTGCATTGCGCTCGCCTGGGGCATCTGGGTCAGCCTCGCCCGCGTCTATGGCAGCGGCGGCCTGCACGAGGTCATGCGCAGCACGACGCGGGTCAGCGCGATGGTGTTCGGCATCGTCATCGGCGCGCAGCTCTTCTCCTCCGTCTTCCGGGGCCTCGGCGGCGACGACCTCGTGCACGGCTTCCTGACCTCGCTGCCCGGCGGCGTCGTCGGCGCGATGTTCTTCGTCATGGCGCTGATGTTCCTGCTGGGCTTCGTGCTCGACTTCATCGAGATCACCTTCGTGGTCGTGCCCATCGTCGCGCCGATCCTGCTGCTGATGGACCTCAATCCCGTCTGGCTCGGGATCATGATCGCGCTCAACCTGCAGACCTCCTTCCTGACGCCGCCCTTCGGCTTCGCGCTGTTCTACCTGCGCGGGGTGGCGCCGCCCGAGGTGACGACGGTCCAGATCTACAGGGGCGTGGCGCCCTTCGTCGCCATCCAGGTGGTGGCGCTCGGCGTCGTCGCGGCCCTGCCGGAACTCACCACCTGGCTGCCCCGGGTCGTTTTCGGCACCTGATACCAACGGCGTCGACTTCAGACTCATGTGAAGATCACAGCCCCTTTCGTCACCCCGGCCTCCGAGCCGGGGTCCATCCCTGACTCGCGATGCTGCCGCAGCCGGCGGAGAACAGGCTGAACCGCTGAAACTGCCGCGAGAACCAAGGCTGGGCCCCGGCTCGGGGGCCGGGGCGACGGTTGGGGGACATGCGTTGCGATGCCGCCGAAGACAGATGTGTGCATGCGGTGGGGCCGTGACCCCGGCGGGACATCCGGGCTAGAATCGTCCGGTCGAAATCCGCAGGGGAGAAGCGGGATGGATATCGCGGCCCTGCGCGCGGCCGGCGCGCGCCACCTGATCCAGAGCGAACTCCTGTCGGACGTGGTGCCGGCCATCGACGGCCCCGTCTTCGTGCGCGCCGCCGGCGCGGAGATCTTCGACGCGGACGACCGGGCCTATCTCGACTTCAACTCGGGCCAGATGTGCTCGGCGCTCGGGCACAATCACCCGCGCGTGACGGAAGCCGTGCGCGAGGGCCTGGGCACGCTCACCCATGCGAGCTCGGTCTATTTCAACGCCCCGCAGCTCCGCCTCGCCGCGCGTCTGGCGGAGACCTTCGACGCCCCGCTCAGCCGCTCGCTGTTCATCCAGTCCGGCGCCGATTCCAACGAGGCGGCGCTGCTCTTCGCCCGCCGCGCCACCGGGCGCACCGGGATCGGCGCGCTGCATCTGAGCTTCCACGGCTACACGGACGTGACGCGCGCGATCAGCTTCGCGGCGGCCACGCCGGGCAACGGGCCGGCGATCCCGGAGGTGTTCGCGATCCCCGCGCCCTACGCCTACCGCTCGCCGGTGCCCGCCGAGGGCGAGGGCTGGTGGCGGCCGCTGCTCGCCATCGCCTTCGACCTGCTCGACCGCGAATGCCCGGACAACCTGGCGGCCGTCATCGCCGAGCCGCTCATCAGCGCGGGCGGCGTGATCGAGATGCCGCCGGGCTATCTCAAGGCGCTCAAGGCGGGGCTGGAGGAGCGCGGCGCGCTGCTCATCCTGGACGAGGCGCAGACCGGGCTCGGCAAGCTCGGCAGCATGTACGCCTACCAAGAGCACGGCGTGGCGCCGGACATCATGACGCTTTCCAAGCATTTCGGCGGCGGTCTGCCGATCAGCGCCATGGTGACGACGGACGCCGTCGCCGAACGCGCGCTGGCGGGCGGGCTCACCTTCGGCCATTCGCACTCCTCCGATCCCATCGCCTGCACCGCCGGCCTCGCGAGCCTCGACGTGATCGAGGAAGAGGACGCGCCGGCAAAGGCCCGCGCCATCGGCGCCCGCTGGCGCGAGCGCATGGAGGAGTTGCAGCAGCGTTTCCCGATGATCGGCGACGTGCGCGGGCGCGGCTGCCTGCAGGGGGTCGAACTGGTGCGCGACCGCGCCACGAAGGAGCCGGCGCGCGAAGAGGCGCAGGAGGTCTATCGCGACTGCCTGAAGGACGGCCTGCTGTTCTCCGCGCGGGGCCAGCACGGCAATGTGCTCCGCTTCGTGCCGCCCTTCTGCACCAGCGGGGAGCAGATCGACCGCGCCGCCGGGATTCTGGAGCGCGCGCTTGCGCGCCGCGCCTGATACCGGCGGCCGCAAACAGGAACCGGCAGGCCTCTCCCGTCGTTCCGGACGGCGCGTGTTGCCCGGCGCGCGGCTTCACCGGCTCCGGACGAGGATGCCGACGATGGTTTCCTCGCCCAGGGACCGGCACGCCTCCAGGCGCTGAAGGCCTTCGACCAGCACCAGGCGCTCGCCGTCCCGGCGTACCAGGATCGGCGTGCGCTGGCCCTCTTCCAGCATGCTCTCGGCGATCGCCTCGACGGCTGCGGGATCGAGGGTGCGGCGGCGCTTCACCGGAATGTAGATGTCATCGATTCTGAAGACCTGATTCTTCAGCATGTCCCAGCGTCTCACGGATGGGCGGCCCGGGAAAGCGGGATTTCCGTTCAGCATCGACCGAAGCCCCGATCATTGCAGGATTGCCGATTGCGGCGGCTGTCCGGAGCAAGTCCGGGTATGATCGGAAGCGATGCTGCCAAGTTTCGCGCAACCGCCCGGCGCAGGCCGCAGCCTGCGCCGGGCCGAAGCGGGAGCCGGGACCGGCGGCGGGCGTCGAAGGAGGGGGCGGACATTGGCGGAAAGACCGTTCGAGCTTTACGACCTGAAGGTAGAGGTGGTTGCCGGCGACGGGCCGATGATCTGCAACCACCCCGAGGGAGCCTATTTCATGGTGGAGGGCGAGAACCTCGTCTTCTCCGGCGCCGACCGTTTCCCGATGTTTCCGCTCGCCGCGATCCTGCCCCTGCTGCCTGCGAAGCAGCGGGTCACGGACGAAAACGACTGGATGACGACGGATACCGAGGTCGCCTGCCCCGATCCCCACTGCGGCGGGCGCTTCCGCATAGCGCGCCTGGGGCGGCGCCGCTTCACCCACGCGGAAACCACCGGCCTTCCTGAGGCGCGGGGCGCGCCCTGGTGGCGCAAGGGCGGGACTCGTGGTTAGGCCGGTATCGCTCCGGCCGGGCTACGAGTTCGCGCCCGTCATAAAGGGCGGCTGGCAACTGGCGGGCGACCACGGCCCCGTCGACCGCGCGCGGGCGGTCGCGGACATGGAACGGTTCCTCGACGCCGGCATCACCGCCTTCGACTGCGCCGACATCTATACCGGGGTGGAGGAGATGATCGGCGAGTTCATCGGGCGCGTGCGCCGGAACCGCGGCGGGAAGGCGGCCGACGCGATCAAGGTGCACACCATGCTAACGCACCTACGGTGCTAATGCGTTGATATAGCGTTGTTTTTCCTCGTGCAATTTGCAGATCGGGGCGGAAATGCAACCGCGTTTTCCCCCGCCTGCAACAGAATGCAGGAGGAATATCCATGTCCCGTGCCCGCCTCTCGGAGAGCCGCAT
>JAJDVH010000276.1 GCA_022826185.1 Alphaproteobacteria bacterium | reverse complement strand
TTGTTGGCGTGGGCATGGCCCTGGCTGCCATAGCCCAGTATGGCGACGGTCCGCGACTTGATGAGGTTGAGGTCGGCGTCGCGATCGTAATAGACGCGCATGGAGCAGGCTTCCTTTCTTCGGTCGAACTCTCTACTTGGCCGACGCTTGTACCAGCGCCGATTGTTGCTGGGATACCCCTCCCCCGCTTGCGGGGGAGGTCGGGTGGGGGGCCGCTTCCGCGCCAGCGGAAGCGGCAGGCGAAGCCCGGCAAAGGTCCATCACGCTGAGAGACCCTCCCCCGGCCCCTCCCGCCAGCGGGAGGGGAGCGCAACGGAACGCTCCCGACCTCGAGTCATGCGTTGGACGCCCTGGCATCACATGCCCTCGGCGCCGCGCGCGATGGCGACGACGCCGGTGCGGGCGAGGTCCGTCAGGCCGAGCGGGCGCATCAGGTCGATGAAGGCGTCGATCTTTTCCGTCGAGCCGGTCACCTCGAACACGAAGGACCGGTGAGTGCTGTCCACGGCGCGCGCCCGGAAGATATCGGCAATGCGCAGCGCCTCGATCCGCCGGGCGCCGCCGCCGGCCACCTTCACCAGCACCAGCTCGCGCTCGACATGCGGGCCTTCGTTGCTGAGGTCGGACACGCGGTGGACAGGCACCAGCCGGCCGAGCTGGGCCTTGATCTGCTCCAGCACCATGAGCGTGCCGGAGGTGACGATGGTGATGCGGGAGAGATGGCCGGTCGGGTCGATCTCGGCGACGGTCAGGCTCTCGATATTGTAGCCGCGGCCCGAAAACAGGCCGATGACGCGCGCCAGCACGCCGGGTTCGTTATCCACGACCACGGCGAATATACGCCGTTCCTGCTGTTGCTCCCTGGCGGTCAAACCGGTCTCTCCTCGCGCCGGGCGGCCAGAATTCGGGGCCGATCCTAGACGAGGACCATGCCTTCGGCGTCGATTTCCGCCTCCGCATCGTCCATGCCGCCGAGGATCATCTCGTTATGCGCCTTGCCGGAGGGAATCATCGGGAAGCAGTTTTCCATTTGCGCGACCTGCACATCGGCGATGACCGGGCCGTCGGCGGCGATCATCGCGTCGATCAGGCCGTCCATCTCGTCCGGCCGCTCCGCGCGCAGCCCCGTCCAGCCGAAGGCTTCGGCGAGGCGCACGAAATCCGGCAGGCTGTCCGTGTAGCTCTCGGAATAGCGCTCGCCGTGCAGCAGCTCCTGCCACTGGCGCACCATGCCCATCCATTGATTGTTCAGGATGAAGAGCTTGACCGGCAGCCGGTACTGGGAAGCGGTGGAAAGCTCCTGGATGTTCATCAGGATCGATGCCTCGCCGGCAACGTCGATCACGAGCGCGTCGGGATGCGCCACCTGCACGCCGATGGCCGCCGGCAGCCCGTAGCCCATCGTGCCGAGGCCGCCCGAGGTCATCCAGTGGTTCGGCTTCTCGAAGCGGAGGAACTGCGCGGCCCACATCTGGTGCTGGCCGACCTCCGTGGTCACGAACACGTCGTCGCGGCCGGCGATCTTCGCCTGCAGGCGCTCGAGCGCGTATTGCGGCTTGATGACGGTCTCGTCCTGCTCGTATTTCAGGCAGTCGCGCTTGCGCCATTTGGCGATCTGGCGCCACCATTTTTCGACGGCGCGATGGTCCGTGCGCCCGCCGCGCGCCGACCAGCGCCGCCGGATGGCGTCGACCGCCTTGCCGGCGTCCGCCACCACCGGCACATCGACGATGACGTTCTTGTTGATCGAGGACGGGTCGATGTCGATATGCACCTTCTTCGCATCGGGAGCGAAGCCGGAGAGGAGGCCGGTCACGCGGTCGTCGAAGCGCGCGCCGACGGCCAGGATCAGGTCCGCGCCGTGCATGGCGAGATTGGCCTCGTAGAGGCCGTGCATGCCGAGCATCCCGATGGACTGCGGATGCGAGGCGGGGAAGGCGCCGAGGCCCATCAGCGTCTGCGTGCAGGGGAAGCCGGTCTCCTGCACCAGGCGGCGCAGCGCGCGGCACGCGGCCGGCCCCGAATTGGTGACGCCGCCGCCGATATAGACCACCGGCCGTTTCGCCGTCTCGATCAGCGCCACGGCTTCTTCCACCGCCTGCGGCTCCGGCCGGGTGCGGGGCTTGTAGCTGCGGTGCTTCACCTCCTCCGGCGGCTTGTATGCGCCGGCGGCGAACTGCACGTCCTTGGGGATATCCACCACGACCGGTCCCGGGCGCCCGCTGCGCGCGACATAGAACGCCTCGTGGATCGTCGAGGCGACGTCGTCCGGGCTCCTGATGAGATAGTTGTGCTTGGTGCAGGGCCGGGTGATGCCGGTCGTGTCCGCCTCCTGGAAGGCGTCGTTGCCGATCAGGTGGGTCGGGACCTGGCCGGTCAGGCAGACGACCGGGACGCTGTCCATGAGCGCGTCGGTCAGGCCGGTGACCGCATTGGTGGCGCCCGGGCCGGAGGTCACGAGCACGACGCCGACCTTGCCGGTCGAGCGGGCATAGCCCTCCGCGGCGTGGACCGCGCCGCCTTCCTGGCGGACGAGATAATGGCGCAGCCGGTTCTGCTTGAAGATTTCGTCATAGATCGGCAGCACGGCGCCGCCCGGATAGCCGAAGACCGCCTCGACACCCTGATCGACGAGGGCTTTGACGATCATTTCGGCGCCGGTCATGGTCCTGACGGTCATGGGCCTGTTTTCCGCATTGGAGGAAAGCGCGCGACCCTAAACACCGGCCAACCGCCGGTCAACAGGCGGAACGGCACGTCCGGCCCCCTGCGGAAGCCGCTTACGACGGCCTGTTACGGGCTGTGAACGGTCTCCGGCAGGCCGGCTATTGCGGCGGCGGGAAGGTCGGGAGAGTAATCCTGGCGGAAGGTCGCGTCCGCGCTGAGCCGGTTGCGGAACCAGGTGCGCTGGCGCTTGGCGAAACGGCGCGTGGCGAAGACCGCCCGCCGTTCGGCCTCGTCCAGCCGGATTTCCCCGGCGAGGCAGGCGTGGAGAGCCGGCAGCCCCAGTGCCTTCATCGCCGGCAGGTCCGGGTCGAGGCCCCGCAGGCGCTCGGCTTCCTCAAGCCCGCCGGAGGCAAGCATGGCGCGGAACCGTTCCTCGATGCGCGCGCGCAGCCGGTCGCGCGGCGGGTCCAGCAGCACCGTCCAGGCGGAGAGCGGGGCAGGGCGGGGCCCGGCCTGCCAGTCGCTGAGCGGCGTGCCGGTCGCCTCGAACACCGCCCAGGCCCTCAGCAGCCGCTGGCGGTCGCCGGGCGGCACGCGCCGGGCGAGGCCCGGGTCGCGTGCGGCAACCTCGCGGTGGAACCCTTCCCCGCCGAGCGCTTCCCGCCGCGAGCGGGCCGCTGCCTCGATCTCCGGCGCGACCTCGGGCATGTCGGAAAGGCCATAGAGCAGCGCCTCGATATAGAAGCCGGTGCCTCCGCAGAAGACGAGCGGGCCTGCATCCGCCTCCGAGAGCACCTCCAGCGCCATTTCGCGCCAGCGCGCCGCGGAGCAGCGCTCCCATGCAGGCAGGACGCCGTAAAGACGATGCGGCGCGCGCGCCTCGTCTTCCGGACCGGGCCGCGCCGTGAGCACGCGGAGTTCGCGATAGACCTGCATGCTGTCGGCGTTGACCACCCTGCCGCCGAGCGCGGCCGCGATTTCGAGCGCCAGCTTCGATTTGCCGCTCGCCGTCGGGCCCGCAATGACGATGATGGGCGGCATGGTGCGGGAAACGGGCATGGGCTGGGTGGCCGTGGCGTTGGCGCCGGAAGGCGAGGCGCTGGACGACGCGATTGTCGCGCGCCTCGCCGGGCGGCTCAAGGCGGGTCCCGCGCGCCGGCTCGGCCCGGATGCCGTCGAGATGGCGGTCGCGTCGCCCGACGCGGAATCGGGCGAGCCGGGAATCGACTGGGCCGTGCTGCCGGCGGGCGGGCGGCGCAAGCGCCTGCTCATCGCCGACATGGACTCGACGATGATCGTCGGCGAAACGCTCGACGAGCTGGCGGCGGAGGCCGGTATCGGCGAGCGCGTGGCCGCGATCACGGCGCGCGCCATGAACGGGGAGCTCGATTTCGAGGCGGCCGTGCGGGAGCGGGTCGGCTTGCTGGCGGGGCTTCCTGTCGCGGCAGCCGGGACAGTGCTGGCGCGTCTGCGCCCCATGCCGGGCGCGCGCGCCGCTGTGGCTACGATGCGCGCCGCGGGCGCCCACTGCATGCTGGTATCCGGTGGCTTCTCCCTGTTTGCGGAGCCGGTCGGCGCACGGCTGGGCTTCGACGAGGTGCAGGCGAACCGGCTCGAAGTCCGGGACGGCCGGCTGACCGGCCGGGTGCTGGAGCCCATTCTCGGCCGGGACGCCAAGCTCCGGGCGCTGGAGGAACGCCGGAGGGCGCTCGGCCTCTCGCCCGGCCAGACGCTTGCGGTCGGCGACGGGGCCAACGACCTCGCCATGCTGGGCGCGGCCGGACTCGGCGTCGCTTTCCGCGCCAAGCCGGCCGTGGCGGCTGAGGCGCGCGTCCGGGTGGACCGGGCCGGTCTTGACGCCCTGCTGTACCTGCAGGGCTATGCGCGCGCCGACTTTGCGGGCTGAGAGCCTCTAGTTGGCCTGGCGCTTCAGGAAGGCCGGGATGTTGAGCTGATCGTCGTCTTCCGCAGGAGCCGGAACCGCGCTGCCGATGCTCACGTCCAGGACGGGGGGCTCCTTGGCGGCTTCCCCGCTTTCCCGTCCCAGAAGGCCGGGCAAGCCGAACCAGCCGCGCCGTTGCGGAGCCGCCGGCGCTGCGGTCGGCGTCTCCGGCTGGGCGGCGGTATTGCTGAACAGCTGGGTCTTGCGCGGGGGAGCCGCCCCCTCCGGCATGAAGGGCTTGCCGTATGCGGCCGGGCGAACCGGCGCCGGCCCGGCGTCCTCCGTCCCGGCCGCTTCCGGCCCGGCGGCTGCCTCTGCTTCGCCGGTCTCCTCCGGCGCTTCCTGCGGAGCCTCTGCCTCTTGAGCCTCGGCCGCCGCTTCCCTGGCCGGTTCGTCCGGCGCGTCCTCCGGCTCATCCTGCGAGACCTCGCCGGTCGCGCTGCGGTCCAATGCGTCGTCGTCCGCAGGCGGCTGCCCGGTCTCGATCGCCGGAGCGACCGGATCGGTTTCCCGCCTGAGCTCCGAATCGATGCCGGTCGCGACCACAGACACGCGCATCTTGTTGTTCATGCCCTCGTCGAGGGTGGAGCCGAAAACGATGTTGGCGTTGTCGTCCACTTCGCGGCGGATGCGGTTTGCGGCCTCGTCCACTTCCATCAGGCCCATGTCGAAGCCGCCGGTGATGTTGATGAGCACCGCCTGCGCGCCCCGCATGGAGGTGTCGTCCAGCAGCGGATTGTCGATGGCGGCCTCGGCGGCGTCGATGGCGCGGGTTTCGCCCTCGGCCTCGCCGGTGCCCATCATCGCCTTGCCCATCTCGCGCATGACGGAGCGGATGTCGGCGAAGTCGAGATTCACGAGGCCCGGCTTGATCATCAGGTCGGTCACCCCGCGCACGCCCGACTGCAGCACCTCGTCCGCCATCTGGAACGCCTCGGCCAGCGTCGTTCGCGGGTCGGCGACCTGGAACAGGTTCTGGTTCGGGATGACGATCAGCGTATCGACGAACTTGGCGAGCTCGTCGATGCCGTTCTCGGCGGCGCGCATGCGGCGCGTGCCCTCGAAATTGAAGGGCTTGGTGACGACGCCCACGGTCAGCACGCCGCGTTCGCGCGCCGCCCGGGCGATCACCGGAGCGGCGCCGGTGCCGGTGCCGCCGCCCATGCCGGCGGTGATGAAGAGCATGTGGCAGCCTTCGACCTCGGCCATGACCTCGTCGAGCGCTTCCTCGGCGGCGGCCCGGCCGATATCCGGTTCGGCGCCGGCGCCGAGGCCGTTGGTCAGGTTGGCGCCCAGCCGGATGCGGTTGGGGGCGTCGGACAGTCCGAGCGCCTGGGCGTCCGTGTTGGCGACAAGGAACTCGACCCCCTGGAGGTCCGAGCGGATCATGTTGTTGACCGCGTTTCCTCCCGCGCCGCCAACGCCAATGACCGTGATTCGGGGCCTCATCTCGGCATAATCGGGCGGAGAGTGGAAGTTGATTGTGCTCATCGGGATCTCCTGTCTGGGCATCCTGCTGGCTGGTTTCGATGTCAGATGTGCTGGCGCATCCACGCGCCGAAGCGGCCGAACAGATGGGTGGGCGCCGGCGCCAGGCTCGGCATTGAGAGAGTCGTGGCCGCATTCCCCGCGCCGGCGTGCAGAAGCAGGCCGGCGCAGGCGGCATAGGCGGGGCCCGCGCGCGAGTCGGCAATCCGGAATGCCGGTCCGATCGTTCCGGCGCGAACCTGGCGCTCCAGAATGAGCTCGCCCAGCCGGCCGGCGCCGACAAGCTGGCTCGCTCCGCCCGTCAGCATGATCCGCCGTCCCGCCTCCATCGGCGCGTAAGCCTCGTCCAGGCGGGCGCGAACGCGCTCGAAGGTCTGTTCCGTGCGCGGGGTGACGATCTGCCTCAAATAGGGCGGCACCGCATGGCTGCCGTTCTTCCGGAAACTCTCTTCCGCATTGGGGACCTGGAGAGGGTCCAGAGGGTCCGCTTCGTAGAGCGAACCGCTGAGGCAGCTCGCTTCCTTGACCTTGATTTCCTCCGCCTCCCGGAAGCCGAGCGAGAAGGCGTATGCGATGTCTTCGGTAAGCCGTGCGCCGCCCTTCTTGAGCACGTCCACGAAGGTCACGCCGCGGGCGTTGAAGACGGCGATCCCGGTGGTGCCGCCGCCCATGTCGGCCACGGCGATGCCGAGCTCCCGGTCCTCTTCGGAAAGCACCGCCAGGCCGGCCGCGTAGGGCGCCGGCAGTATTCCGGCCACCTCGACATGAGCGGCCTTTACGCAGGCCTCCAGATTGGCGGTCGGCCCGGCTTCGGCGGTGATGGCGTGCAGGTCTATGCCGATGCGGCTGCCGTACATGCCGAGCGGGTTTTCGATGCCGTCGATGCCGTCCACCGTGTAGTCCAGCGGCCGGACGAGGAGCAGGCGGCGGTCCGTGGTGTCGATGCGGGCATAGGCCGCGTTCTGGATTCCGCGAATGTCGGCGGGGCCGATCCTCGGTCCCGGAACAGGAAGCTCGAGGCGAATGCGCTGGCTCGCGGGACGTCCGCCGCTGGTCGCGACGTAGATCTGCTGGATTTCGACGCCGGCCATCCGTTCCGCATGCGAAATCGCCGTTGCGATGACCTTGCCGGCGGCGTGGATATCGACGACGGCGCCTTCCAGAATGCCCCGCGAGGCGCGGTCGCCGATGCCGACAACATCGAAACGCCCCGCTTCGGGAATCCGGGCGATGAAGCAGCAGACTTTCGTGCTGCCTACGTCCAGCGCCGCGACGATGTTCTCCCGCGCCATGGCTTCAGCTCCGTTCCGCGGTGTCGTTGCTGGCCATGCGCAAAACCATTCGGCCGTCAAACCGCATATCGATATGGGCGATGTCCCCGTCCAGCAGCCGGCGTTCCCGGTCGATTTGCGCCAGGCGCGCCCACGCGGCCTCCGCCCCCTCTTCCGGCAGCTTTATCTCGATTCGCCAGTCGAGATGAACATTCCAGCGCCGCCCGGACACGAAGGTCAGCCCGGTGATACGCCGGGCGAGGTCGCGTTCCTTTCCCAGCATGTCGAGAATGGCGGGAGCGGCTGTCGTGGCGCCCTCGCCCCGAATGACGGGCAGATCGGTGTGGGCGCGCGGGTCGGCGCCGGCAATCGGGTGTCCCGTCGTGTCGACAACGGCAAAGTCCTTGCCCCGGTCCCAGACCGCGAGCGTTTCGCGCTCGACCAGCCGGACGACCAGCATGTCGGGGAGCGCCCGCTCGACCTCGGCCTCCTGCACCCAGGGCAATGCCTTGACCCGCGCCCGGACGGCGCCGATGTCCACCGCGAGGATCGGCGCGCCCTGCACCGCGCCGACAGCGTTCCGGACTTCGTCGCGCGTGGTCCGCACACGGCCGATGGCCCTCACATCGCGAACCTGGAAGCCGGCGCGGGCCGTGAGCGCAAGCGCCCGGTCCATGACGGCCTGGGCCTGACGCGCGGCCCACTCGGTCTCGGCCGTGCGAACCGTTGCCGCTACGGCACCGGCAACCAGGAGCAGGGCCCCGAAGCGCCAAAGCCGCCGCCGGCCGATACGGGCCTTCAGGAGTCGCATCGCGCCGCCTCCGTCATCAGTTGCACGAGGCTCGGAAAGTCGATGCCGGCATGGGCGGCGATTTCGGGCACGAGAGACAGGGGCGTGAGGCCCGGCTGGGTGTTGACCTCCAGCAGGTAGAGCCCGCCATTCTGCTCGTCGTAGCGGAAATCGGCGCGCGTGACCGACCGGCAGCCGAGCGCCATGTGGGCGCGTTCGGCCATATCGAGCGCCCGGGCGGCCACCCCGTCGTCGACCGGCGCCGGAATCAGGTGCTCGGCGCGCGCCTCGGTATATTTCGTGTCGTAGTCGTAGAAGCCCTGGTAGGGGCGGATTTCGAGCACGCCCAGCGCCCGGCCTTCGTTTACGGCAACGGTGAGTTCACGGCCCGGAATGTAGCGTTCGACCAGGGCCTTCCCGCCGAAGGGCCAGGTATCCGCGGTGAGCGGAACGGCGTTGGAGCCTTCCTCAACGATGATGACCCCGACGCTTGAGCCCTCTGCGACCGGCTTGATTACATAGGGCGCGGGCATCGCCTCGTGCGCGTCCTCGCAGGGCACCACCGCGCCCTCCGGCACGGAGATGCCGGCCGTGCGGAAAATCGCCTTCGACGCCGCCTTGTCCATGGCCAGCGCGGAGGCGCGAATGCCCGAATGGGTATAGGGAATCCCCATCAGTTCCAGCAGGCCCTGGATGCAGCCATCCTCGCCGAAGCGCCCGTGAAGGGCGTTGAACGCCGCATCGGGGGCAGGCGTCAGCCGCGCCGCCAGGGCCGCGATATCGGCCCCGACATCGATGGGATCGACGCAGTAGCCGAGCTTCGCCAGCGCCTCGCACACGGCCTGCCCCGTGACCAGCGAGACCTCGCGCTCGACGGAAACGCCGCCCATGAGAATCGCGACCCTGTTCATGCCGGGGGCGCTCCCCGCCGGCCGACGCGCTCGATCTCCCACTCGAGGCCGACGCCGGTGGCCGCGAGCACGCGCGCGCGGATATCCTCGGCCAGGTCCTCCAGGTCGGCGGCGCTTGCCGAGCCGGTGTTCACCAGGAAGTTGCAGTGCATTTCGGAGACCATGGCTCCGCCGCGTTTCAGCCCCCGGCAGCCGGCCCGGTCGATCAGCTCCCAGGCCTTGGCGCCCGCCGGATTGCGGAAGGTGGAGCCGCCCGTGCGCGTGCGGATCGGCTGGCTCGCTTCGCGCGCGGCGGCGATCTCCGCCATGGCGGCGCGGATCTCGTCGCGGGAACGCCGGATGCCCCGGAAGCGGGCCGAGAGGAAAATGCGGTCCTTTTCCAGCTCGTTTCCGCGGTAATGGAAGCCGAAGTCGGCATTGAAGAGGCGCTCGACTTCGCCCCGGCGCGTCATCGTGTCGGCGTCGATCAACATGTCGGCCGTCTCGCGCCCATAGGCGCCGGCATTCATCGCAAGCGCGCCGCCGACCGTGCCCGGTATGCCGGAAAGGAATTCGAGTCCGCCGAGCCCGGCTTCCGCGGCCGCGCGCGCGACATTGGCGCAGAGCGCGGCCGCGCCGGCGGCCACGGTTTCGCCCTCGGCGCGGATATCGGCGAAGCCCCGCCCGAGCCGCACCACGAGGCCCTCTATGCCGCCGTCCCGGACCAGCGTGTTCGAGGCGACGCCCAGCACGGTCAACGGCACGTCCTCGGGCAGCCCCGCCAGCAGGGCCCGCAAGTCGGCCCGGTCCACCGGGCGGGCCATCGCTTCCGCCGGCCCGCCGACGCGAAACCAGGTAATCCGGTCGAGCGGGGCCGAGGGGGTCATGCGCCCCCGGATGCAGGGCAGCGGGAAGCGCGGGGTCATTTCCGGGCCTCCCTGAGCGTGTCGGGCAGGGCGTGCGCCCATGCCGAGATGGAGCCCGCGCCGAGGCACACGATCGTGTCGCCCGGCGCGGCCCAGGCCCCGGCGCGCCTCGCCAGGTCGTCGGGACCGTCGATCGCCGCCACATCCCGGTGGCCGCCCGCGCGCGCCGCGGCGACGAGCGCATCCCGGTTCGCGCCGGCGATAGGCGGCTCTCCGGCGGCATAGACGGGCGCGATCAGCACCTTGTCGGCCTCGGAAAAACAGTGCGCGAAATCGTCGAGCAGGGCGTTCAGGCGTGTGTAACGGTGGGGTTGCATGACCGCCATGACCCGCCCGCACCCGGCCAGCCGGGCGGTAGCGAGCACGGCTGCGATCTCGGTGGGATGGTGGGCGTAGTCGTCGATGATCCGCACGCCGTCCACCACGCCCGCCAGCGTGAACCGGCGCTGCACGCCCCGGAACGCGCCCAGCGCGCTCCGGATGGCGTCCTCGGGAATGCCCAGAAGATGTCCGACCGAGACCGCCGCCAGCGCGTTTTCGGCATTGTGGCGGCCCGGCACCCCGATCCTGAGGTCGGCCATGTCCACGAGGCCGGACACGTCGAGCCAGCAACTGGCGGGTTCGAGCGCCAGCCCGCCGCCGCGAATATCGGCATCGGGCGCGAAGCCGTAGCGAAGGACCGGTCGCCGGCACCTCTGCGCCAGCCGGCGCGCGCCTTCATTGTCCGCAGAGACGATGGCGCTGCCGAACGCAGGCACGGAGTCCGCGAACCGGGCGAAGCACGCCTCGATCTCGGCGAGATCGCGGTAATGCTCCATGTGCTCGGCTTCGATATTGGTGACCACGGCCAGGGTGGCCGGCAGGTTGAGGAAGGACCGGTCGCTCTCGTCGGCTTCGATAACCGCCCAGTGTCCTTCGCCCAGTTTTGCGTTGGAACCGATCCCTTCGAGAATCCCGCCATTCACGACCGTCGGGTCCAGACCGCCGGCGTCCAGCACCGCCGCGATCATCGCGGTCGTCGTGGTCTTGCCGTGCGTACCGGTGACCGCAATCGGCCATGACAGCGACGCGATGGCGGCCAGGGCCTCGGAGCGGTGCAGCACCGGAAGGCCGCGCCTCAGCGCCTCCTGCCGTTCGGGATTGTCCTCGGGAACGGCCGTCGAAACCACGACCGCCGCAGCCTCGCCGAGATTGGCCGCGTCATGGCCGATCCGGACAGAGAGGCCGAGCGCCTCCAACCGGTCCGTGTTGGCGCTCGCCTGCGCGTCGCTGCCGCCGACCGAACAGCCGAGCCGGTGCAGCAGTTCGGCGATGCCGCTCATGCCGATGCCGCCGATCCCGACAAAGTGGAGCGGCCCGAAAGGAAGCGGAAGGCCCCTCATGCTCCGGTCTCCCGGACTTCCGAGAGGACGAAATCGACGAGCGCGTCGGCCGCGCCGGGTCTGCCGAATTGGCGGGCGCCGGCTGCCGCGCGCGAAAGCCGCTCGGGCTCGGCAAGGCAGGTTTCCACCAAGCCCCGCAGCCGGTCGGGCGTGAAATCCCGGTCGGCGAGCAGCCAGCCGCCGCCCGCCTCGATGACGGCGCCGGCATTCGCGCTCTGGTGGTCGTCGGTCGCATGCGGGTACGGCGCGAAAATCGCCGGCCGGCCCGCGGCCGCAAGCTCCGCCACGGTAGAGGCGCCGGCCCGGGCGATCACGAGGTGCGCTTCGCCGAGCGCGCCCGCCATGTCTTCGATGAAAGGCTCCAGATCTGCCTCGACGCCGTGGCGGCGATAGGCGTCCCGCGCCGCGTCGAGGTCTTCCGCGCGGCATTGCTGGCGGACGGCGACCCGGCCGGCAAGAGGGCCGAGCGCCTCCGGCAGCACTTCGGAAAAGATGTGCGCGCCCTGGCTGCCGCCGAACACCAGAAGCCGCAGGGGCTCGCCCGGCGCCGGGGGCGTATAGGGCCGGTCGCGAAGCGCCGCGATCTCCGGCCTCACGGGATTGCCGACCAGGCGGTCGCCCATGCCGGGATAGCTGGCGGCGACCTTGACCCTGCCGCGCGCCAGCACCCGGTTTGTCCTGCCGAGGAGCGCGTTCTGTTCGTGCAGCACGGTGGCCAGGCCGAGCCAGCGCGCGGCGAGCACGGTCGGCGCGGAGGGATAGCCGCCGAAGCCGACGACGGCGCGCGAGCGCGTGCTTCTGAGCACCTTGCGGGCGTCGAAGATGCCGAGCCCGAGCTGCATGAGGCCCCGCAGGCTGCGAGGCGGGCCGGCGCGGATGGTGTGCACCGGGGCGTCCCCGGCGAAGGCGGCGCCGCGCCTGTCGGTCACGGCGATGGCCGCCTCGCCCCGCGCCGCGAGGCAGGCGGCGAAGGCGCGTGCGGGAAACACATGGCCTCCCGTGCCGCCGGCGGCGATGGCGATGGGGCCGGCCATCACAACACCTCCGCCTGCCCGTTTCGGCGCCGGTTGAGGGCGAGGACGAAGCCGAGCGTGATCGAGGCGGCGAACAGCGACGAGCCGCCATAGCTGAGGAAGGGCAGGGTGGTGCCCTTGGTCGGGATGACTTCCAGCGCCGATGCCATGTTGATGAATGCCTGGAGCCCGAAGCTTGCGAGCAGCCCGGAGACGGCCAGGAATGCGAACAGGTTCTCCTCCGCCATCAGCCGGAATGCGCCCCGACAGACGATCAGGCCGTAAAGCGCAACCACGGAGATGCAGACCAGCAGGCCGAACTCCTCGCCCAGCACGGCGAAGATGAAATCCGCATGCGCGTCCGGCAGGGTTTCCTTGACCGTGCCTTCGCCGGGTCCCTGCCCGGCCAGGCCGCCCTGTTTGAAGGAGTCGAGCGACCGGCCGATCTGGTAACGGTCGCCGCCAACGCCGTTGAAGAAATTGTTGACGCGGCCCGAGACGTGGTCGAAGCCGAAATAGGCGACGACCCCGCCGATACCGGCCGCGAAGGCAAGGCCGGCAAGCGCCACAAGCGGCATCCCCGCCAGGGCGAATTGCCCGAACCAGACCGAGACGACCATGAAGGTCATGCCGACATCCGGCTGCAGCAGCAGGGCGGCGGAGACGATGGCAAGCAGTCCGGCGGCGATCCAGAGCGCGCGCGAGCCGACGACGATGCGGTAATGCGCGAACAGCCAGGCGGAGACGACAGCCATGGCCGGTTTCAGGAACTCCGAGGGCTGCAGGCCGATAAAGCCCAGCGAGAGCCAACGCTGGGCGCCCTTGTTCTCCGGTCCGATTAGCGCGGTCACCAGCGTCAGCAGCAGGGCGCCGGCGCACACCAGGCAGGCCATCTGGAGGACCTGAACGGGGCTGAGCAGGGCGCAGGCGGCCAGCAGCGCAATGGCGAAGGGCAGGAACGCGGCATGCTTCATCAGGAAATGGAAGCGGGTGGCGCCGTTGAGCTCGGCGACGGCCGGGCCGGCCGTTGCAACCAGAATGAGGCCGAAAACGACCAGGGCCGCGACAGCGCCGACCGTCACCCGGTCCACGGTCCAGACCCATTGGGCGGTCCAGCTTCGGTCGGTGCGGGGCAGCAGGCTCATCCCGCGCCTCCCATCAACCCTCGTACGCCGTCGCGGAAGGCGTCCCCGCGCGCCTCGAAGCTCGTCCACTGGTCGAACGAGGCTGCGGCCGGGGCCAGCAGCACCACGTCGCCGGGCTGGGCGTCCCGATGGGCGGCCGCAAGGGCCGCGCCGAGGTCGCCCAGGCACTCGCATGCCGCATGGTCCGCAAGCGCGCGCGCGAACGGGGCCTGGGATGCGCCGATGAGATAGGCCTTCGCGATCCGGTCGAACCAGGGACGGAGGGCGTCGAGGTCGTCCGTCTTGGCCTGCCCGCCGGCAATCCAGCGCACGCGCTCGAAGCTGGCCAGCGCGAAGGCCGCGGACTCCGGATTGGTCGCCTTGCTGTCGTTCACATAGCGCACGCCGGCGATCTCCCCGACGGTCTCCATGCGGTGCGGCAGGCCCTGGAAGCTGCTCATGGCGTCCAGCGCGTCCTTGCCGTCGATGCCGAGCGCGCCGAGCGCGGCAAGCGCGGCGCCGGCATTGCGGCGGTTGTGCAACCCCGGCAGGCCGGGAAGCGCAGGTCCGTCATCGCCGATCCAGGCGACGGCGCGGCCTTCTGCCCGCAAGAGATGCGCCAGACGGCGGCACCATGGATCGCTCTGGCCGACTATCGCGGTCGCCCGGTTCTCGAAGATGCGCGCCTTGTCGGCGGCGTAGCGATGCATGCCGCCATGCCGGTCGAGATGGTCGGGAGCGATGTTCAGGAGCACCGCGACGTCGAAGGCCGGGTTGGACATGAGCGCGAGCTGGTAAGACGAGAGTTCGAGCACATAGATTCCGCCCGGGCCGAGCGCCGGCAGGCCGAGCGCGGCCGGCCCGAGATTGCCGCCGACCGCATGCGCCCGCCCCAGCGCGCCGAGCGCGTGCCCGATCAGGGCCGTCACGGTGGATTTGCCGTTGGTGCCCGTGACTCCGACGAAGCGGCAATCGGGCATGGCCTCCATCAGCAGGGAGACATCCGCCTCCGGCCGGACGCGGGCGGCATCCGCCCTGACCGCCAGCGGGTGCGGCCGGGGGTGGAGATGCGGGATGCCGGGGCTCCAGACCAGCCGGTCGAGTGCGGAGGGTTCTATCGGGCGCGGGTTGTCGAAGTCCCTGCGCAACTCCTTGCTGTCGTCCCAGACATGGAGATGCGCGCCGGCGGCCGCGAAGGCCGCCGCCGCCGCCCGCCCGGACCGGCCGAGCCCCATGACGCCCACCTCGGCGCCGCGATATGCCGGCAACGGGATCATCTGAGCTTCAGCGTCGCGAGCCCGGCCAGCGCCAGCACGACCGCGATGATCCAGAAGCGGATGACGATGGTCGGCTCCTTCCAGCCCTTCTGTTCGAAGTGATGATGGAGCGGCGCCATGCGGAACACGCGCTTGCCGGTGAGCTGGAACGAGGCGACCTGGACGATCACCGAGACCGCCTCGAGCACGAAGAGCCCGCCCACAATGGCGAGCACCAGTTCGTGCTTGACGATGACGGCGACCGAGCCAAGCGTGCCGCCGCAGGCGAGCGAGCCCGTGTCGCCCATGAACACCATGGCCGGCGGCGCGTTGTACCAGAGGAAACCGAGGGAGGCCCCCACCAGCGCGCCCAGCAGGACCGAAAGCTCGCCGGCGCCGGGAACCGGGTGGATCTGCAGATATTCCGCGAACACGGTGTGGCCCGCGAGATAGGCGATGAAGCCGAAGCAGCCGGCGGCGATCATGACCGGCACGATCGCGAGGCCGTCTAGCCCGTCGGTGAGATTGACCGCGTTCGATGCCCCGGTCATGACCAGCACGGCGAATGGCACCGCAAGCCAGCCGAGGTCGATGAGGAGGTCCTTGAACATCGGGATGGCGAGCCCGTAGCCGAGCGGCGCGCCGACGATTTCGGCCGCTGCGACCGCAGCCGCCGCGCTCACCGCGACCTGGATGGCAAGTTTCACCTTGCCGGGCAGGCCGCGGCTGCTGCTTCGGGCGAGTTTCAGATAGTCGTCCGCGAAGCCGACGAGACCGAAGCAGAGCGTTACCGCCAACACGATCCAGACATAGCCGTTGGCGAGGTCGGCCCAGAGCAGCGTGCTGGCGACGAGCGCCGTCAGGATCAGCGTGCCGCCCATGGTCGGCGTGCCGCGCTTGGTTTCCAGGTGCGATTTCGGACCGTCCTCGCGGATCGGCTGGCCGTTGGTCTGGCGGGCGCGCAGCCAGGCGATCATGCCGGGGGCCAGCAGGAAACTCACCGCGAGCGCAGTCAGCGTCGCGGCTCCCGAACGGAAGGTGATGTACCGGAACAGGTTGAAGAGCTGGAAATCCTCGGCCAGCGGCGTAAGGAGGTTGTAAAGCATGGGCGCTCAACCTCCTGCCTCTGCGCGCCGCTCCAGCGCTTCGATAATCGTCTTCATGCCCATGCCGAGTGAGCCCTTGACCAGCACGACGTCGCCGGGCGCCAGGGCGTCCGCGATCAGGGGGGCGAGGGCGGCGGCGTCCGGGCGGTGCGCGCCGCGCCGGGCGGGCGGCAAGCAGTCGAAGAGGCGCCGCATTTCGGGGCCGGCGGCGAAAACGAGATCGACCGCGGCCTTCTCCAGGGGACCCGCAAGGTCGGTATGCGCGAGACCTGCATCCCCACCCAGTTCCAGCATGTCGCCCAGAACGGCGATCCGCCGACCGCCGGGAGCCGGCCGGGCGAGGCCGAGCACCTCTATCGCGGCGTCCATCGCCGCCGGGCTTGCATTGTAGCTTTCGTCGATCAGCGTCCAGCCGCCCAGGTTTCGCCGGGCGCCGCGCCCGGCGGGCGGGTGGAATGCCGCCAGGACCTCGGGGTCCGGCGCGACGCCGAACGCCTCCAGCACCAGCAGCACCCCCAGCGCATTGAACGCCCAATGCTCGCCCGGCGCGCCGAGCCGGAAGTCGAACCGTCTGCCGCATATTTCCGCCGCGATGTCGCTGCCGGAGGCGTCGAGGGCGGCATCCAACAGGACCGCGTCGCCTGCTCTCCGGGAGAAGCGGAGGATGTTGGCGCCGGCGCGCTCGGCAGCGGCCTCCAGGCGGTCGATATGGGGGGTGTCGGCATTGAGCACGGCGGTTCCGCCCGGCTCAAGCCCCTGGAATATCTCCGCCTTGGCGTCGGCGACGTCTTCAAGGCCGCGGAAGAAGACGGTATGGGCCGGAGCGATGGCGGTCACCAGCGCCGCGTGCGGGCGGACAAGGCGGGACAGGGGCGCGATCTCGCCGGCGTGGTTCATGCCGAGTTCGAAGACGGCGAAAGCCGCTTCGCGCGGCAGGCGGGCGAGGGAAAGCGGAGCGCCCCATTCGTTGTTGAGATTGCCCCGGCTCGCTTCCGTCGGGCCGGCGCGCGAGAGGAGCTGGAACAGCAGGTCCTTGCTGCCCGTCTTGCCGACGCTGCCGGTGACGGCCGCGATGCGCGCCGTCGAACGCTGGCGGGCGGCGCGGGCGAGCGCGTACAGGCCTGCGCGGGTGTTCTGGACCTGGAGGGACGGCATCTCCGCGCCGAAGTCGCGGCTGACCATCGCTGCGGCCGCCCCGCCGGCCAGCGCCTGGCCCACGAAGCAGTGCCCGTCATGGTTCGGCCCGGCGACGGCGACGAAAAGGTCGCCGGCCGCAATCGTGCGGCTGTCGATGGCGACGCCCGATGCTCTCCAGCCTCCGCGCGCCATGCCTCCGGTCGCGGCGGCGGCTTCCCCTGCGGTCCAGAGCGTCATGCCGCCCGCCCCGCCAGTTGCCGGGCGACGGCGCTGTCGTCGAAGGGACGGACCTCCGCGCCGACCGTCTGGCTGGTTTCGTGTCCCTTGCCGGCGATCAGAAGGATATCGTCGGGGCCGAGCGCCTCTATGCCGGCTGCTATCGCCGCCTCGCGGTCGCCGATTTCCGCGGCGCCGGGACAGCCGGCGAGGATCGCGGCCCTGATCGCCGCCGGGTCCTCGGTGCGGGGGTTGTCATCGGTGACGATCACCCGGTCGGCGAGCCGGCCGGCAACCTTTCCCATCTCCTTCCGTTTGCCGGGATCGCGGTCGCCGCCGGCCCCGAACGCCAGGACGAGGCGGCCGCGCACGGAGGGCCGCAGGGCTTCCAGAACGGCGGCAAGCGCGCCCGGCTTGTGGGCGTAATCGACATAGATCGGCGCGCCCGAAGGCGCGCGCGCCGCCAGTTCGAGCCGGCCGCGGACGCCGTGGAGACCCTCCAGGCAGGAGACGACGGAATGGGGGTCGTCATCCTGGCCGGCCACCGCCCCCAGGGCTGCAAGCGCATTGGCGGCCTGGAACGCGCCGATGAACGGCATCCGGACGCGATGGCGGCGGCCGAGAAGCCGGAACGCCGCCACCTGGCCCGCCTCGTCGGCGTCTATACGCTCGACCTCGATCTCCAGCGCCGGGCCGTTTCGTCCGAAACGCCAGACATGGTGTCCGGCAGCGCGGGCCGCCTCGCCGGCTGCGGCGCCGGCGGGATCGTCGGCGTTGACGACGGCGAGCCCGCCCGGCGCCATCACTCTGCGGAACAGGCCGAGCTTGGCGTCGAGATAGCTCTCGAGGTCGGGGTGGTAGTCCAGATGGTCGCGCGAGAGGTTGGTGAACACGCCGGTCGAGACCCGCACGCCGTCGAGCCGGTACTGGTCGAGCCCGTGGCTGGACGCCTCCAGCGCGACATTCGTTATGCCGGCCTGCGCCAGCCTGGCGAGTTCGCGGTGCAATTGCACGGGGTCGGGCGTCGTGAGCGCGCCGGCGCGGCAGCGGCCGGGGGCGACGACCCCGAGCGTGCCGAGACCGGCCGCCGGGAGGCCGAGCAAGCGCCATAATTGCCGGATGAAATCCACGACCGACGTCTTGCCGCTGGTGCCGGTGACGGCGGCCACCCTTTCCGGCTGCGCGCCGAAAAACCGCGCCGCCAACCGGGCAAACAGCCGGCGCGGGGCTTCGTCGAGGATGAGTTGGACGCCGGCGGGCAGCGGGCCGGTCGCGGTGCCGGCCGGCGCAAGGATCGCCCTCGCGCCTCTGGCGAGCGCATCGGTTATGAAGGCGCGCCCGTCCGTCTGCGCGCCGGGAACCGCCATGAACAGGTATCCCGGCCGCACTTCCCGGGAGTCGGCGGTCAGGCCGGAGATGCCGAGCGCATCGAGATCGATCCGGCATCCGGCGGCCGACATTACGCCTCCTTGTCCTTGAAGAGCCGGGACAGGAGCCGGTCGGGAACGACCCGCCGCATCCATGCGTCCGAGTCCGGGCCCGCCACGGGAACCCCCAGCATCGAACCGATACGGGGGATCGCGGCGCCGGCCACCGGGACGGCATTCCAGGCGGCGGTTGCGAAATTGTGGGTCTCGTCGCGGCCCTTCGGCTCGTCGAGCATGATGAAAATTGCATAGCGGGGCGCGTTCATCGGGAAGACGCCGACGAAGGAGCTCAACCGCTTGTTCCGGTCGTAGCGCCCGTTCACCACCTTTTCGGCCGTGCCGGTCTTGCCGCCCACGGGATAGGCGGCATTGTCCGCCCTCGACCCGCTGCCCCGGAGCACCACCTGGCGCATCATCCAGCGCATCTTCCCGGAGGTGTCGGAGGAGAAGACCCTGCGCGTCGGCGCAGGGGCGGTCCGCCTCAGCATGGTAACCGGCACCGCCACCCCGTCATTCGCGAGCGCGCCGACGGCCGACGCCGTCTGCAGCGGGCTGACGGAGAGGCCGTGGCCGAAGCCGACCGTCATCGTGGTCAGCGGGCGCCAGGTCCGCGGCACGATGGGATGGCCGACTTCCGGCAGTTCGAGCGCCGGTCGGCTCAGGAGGCCCAGGCCGTCGAGCACCTCCTTGAAGGTTTCCGCCCCGATCTTCTGCGCCATCCGCGCCGCGCCGATATTGGACGAGTGGACGACGACCTCGGCGGCCGAAAGCACCCGGTTCTGGCCCCGATAGTCGCCGATGGTATGCCCGAACGCCTTGATGGGCGCGCGCGCGTCGAAGCGGCTCGTCAGGCGCGAAATGCCCCGGTCGAGCGCTGTGGCGAGGGTGAGCAGCTTGAATGTCGATCCCATCTCGGCGACCAGAAGCGAGGCCCGGTTGGCCTGCGTTTCGTCCATCTTTGCCTGTCGATTGGGGTCGAAATCGGGCAGCGAGACCATCGCCAGCACTTCGCCGGTCCGGATGTCCAGCACCAGGCCGGCGCCGCCGATTGCGGAGTAGTAGTCCACCGCCCGCGCCAGCTCCTCGCGGATGACATGCTGGACCCGGATGTCGATCGAGAGCTGCACGCTCTGCGTCGGGTCGGCGAGAATGGCATTGAAACGCTGCTCCGCGCCGGCATTGCCGACCGGGCCGTCATTGCTCGGCTCCGTGCGCCCGACCACATGGGCTGCGAGGCGCCCGTGGGGATAGATGCGCAGATCTTCGGACATGAGGCCGACGCCCGGCAGACCGAGATCGAGCACGGCTTTCTGGTCCCGCGGCGTCAGGCGGCGGGCGACGAATACAAAGGGCTGCTTCAGCGACAGGCGCTGGCGCGCCTCTTCGAAGCTGAGCCACGGCAGCGCGCCGGAGAGTTTTGTCGCCGCCGCCTCGACATCGTCGATCTGCGGCGGCCAGCAGACCAGGGCCCGCGACACGATGCTGGTGGCGAGCAGCCGCCCGTTGCGGTCGACGATGTCGCCGCGTTTCACGGGATGTTCGGAAGCGGCCTTTTCGGCGGGCGGCGGGGCGTCCTGGGCCATAGTGCCGAGACCGACGAGCTTGATCGTCAGGACAGCGAGGCTCACGAAGAAGGCCAGCACGCCGAACGCAAGCCGGGTGCGGGCGGTTGCGAGAGCCACGCAGGGCGAGCGATGCGGTTTCATTGCCGGCCTCCCGTCCCGAAGGCAAAGGACAGGCGGGACGACTGCTCCGTCGGGAGTCCGGAGATGGTGTCGCCGTCCCGCCTGGCACGCGCCCGGGCTCGGGGCGGCTCGGGAGCGCTGACCGATCGAGACGGGAGGAAACTCGATCGATGAAGCTGATCCGCCTCGATGGGGACCAGTCCCAGGGCGCGTGCGTTCTGGAATTCGAGGGTTTGCGGCTGCGTGAGGAAGGCAAGCTCGCTGCGCAATACCTGGATGCGCTCGCGTTCGGCGAGAACTTCGCGGTTGAGTGCGGCCAGCCGGTCCTTGCGGTCGCGGACATGGTCGCCGACGGCGAACAGCCCGGCGGCCATCGCGGCTGCGCCGATGCACCAGAAGAATGTGGTTCGCGCGCTCATGCCGCGAGCCTCTCGGCCGCGCGCATCCGGGCCGACCGCGCGCGCGGATTGGCGGCGATTTCGGCGGCGCTCGGGCGGGCGGCGCGGCGGTGCAGCAGCCGGAAGGAGGTTGGGTGCGCGGAAGACGCGGGCGGGCGGTGCCGCGAGCCGCCCGGAGCGTCGCCGCTCCGCTCGCGCAGGAAGCGCTTGACGGCGCGGTCCTCCAGCGAGTGGAATGAGACAACGGCAAGGCGCCCGCCCGGCGCGAGGAGCCGTTCGGCGGCTTCAAGGCCGAGGTCGAGCTCGCCCAGTTCGTCGTTGACGGCGATGCGCAGCGCCTGGAAGGTCCGCGTCGCCGGATGGATCCGCCCGTCCGCCGGCACGACGCGCGCGACGATTGCCGCCAGGCGGTCCGTCGTGCGGATCGGCGCCTCGCTGCGGGCGGAAGCGATTGCACGGGCGACCCGGCGGGCCCGCGGTTCCTCGCCATAGCGGCGGATGATGTCGGCGAGGCGGTGCTCGTCGAGGTCGGCGGCGAGGTCGGCTGCGCTCGGTCCTTCGCCGCTCATACGCATGTCAAGCGGGCCGGGCGCGAAGGAAAAGCCTCTTTCCGGGTCGTCCAGTTGCGCCGATGACACGCCGAGATCGAAGGCGATGCCGTCCGCCGGCGCGAAGGCTTCGTCGGCGGCAATGTCTTCCATCTCGGAAAATCGCGCGCGGCGGAAACGGAAGCGGTCTCCGCAATCCCGGCCGAGCGCGGCGGCCGCGCCTTCCGCTGCCGGGTCGCAGTCGAGGGCGAGCACGCGGCAGGGCGCCGACGCGAGCAGCGCGCGGGAGTAGCCGCCCCGGCCGAAGGTGGCGTCCACATAATGCCCGCCCGCGCGCGGACCGATGGCGGCAACGACCTCCGAAGCCATGACCGGGATGTGCGCGCCCGCGGTCACGACTCGAACCCGGATTGCAGGAACCCGCCGAAACGGATCAGGGCTTTGATTTCGTCGTCGAGGTCCGCGGTTACGTTTCCGACCCATGTGTCGTGGGTCGCCGGCTTCCAGATTTCGATAATGTCCACATTGCCGATGAAGCGGACTTCGTTGCCGATGCTGCAGGCCTGGCGAAGATCCTGCGGCAATAGCAGGCGGCCCTGGCCGTCGATTTGCGTGTCGCGCGAACTGCCGACGAAGAGGCTGACGATCTTGCCCGAGTCGATGTGCTTGCCGTTCTTGGTCCGGGCTTTCTTCAGTTTCTTATGGATGTGTTTAGCCCAATTCTGCAAGTAGCTCTCTTCGCAGAAAAAGATGGCTTCGCGGTCGTCGAACACGGGCGCGGCCAGCAAGCGCAATTCGGCATCCTGGGGAATCGCGCGCCGATAAGCCGCCGGCACAATGACCCGCCCCTTTGCATCCAGTTTGGCGTCGTATTGACCAGAGACCCGCACCGGAGACGTCGCCTTTCGTTTTTTGGCCGAAGGAAATCGCCCTTTTCAGCCACTATACAGCCACTTGCAACCACTTTCAGCCACTTTGCTGCCGCTCGTCAAGGCGAAAGTCAGAAAAAAATCAATATCCGACGGGGACCCTCCTTCGCCGTGATATAGAACCAAATAAGAACAAAAAAAAGAGCGCAGGAGAGTTATCCACACTCATGTTGTGGATAACTTTAACTCCGGAGGCTAATTGATGAAAGGACGGCTCAGAAGGCCTGTAGGCCGGGTTCTGTACCGCCCGTTTCCGGGCGGCGACGGCCATTCGTCTGGGACGCCCGTCTCCGGACGCCTCATGCGACCAACCCGAGCGGCGAGCGCGGAGGCCACCGGCCGGAACGCGACGTTCCGGCCTGCCGCTCCTATTCGGTCTTGCTCCCGGTGGGGTTTGCCCTGCCGGCTCCGTCGCCGGAGCCGCGGTGCGCTCTTACCGCCCCGTTTCACCCTTACCGCCCGGCCGGGCGCGCCCGGCGGGCCGGCGGTTTGTTTTCTGTGGCACTTTCCCTGGGGTCGCCCCCGCCGGGCGTTACCCGGCACCGTTCCTCCGTGGAGCCCGGACCTTCCTCACCGGGCGCGGGGCCCGGCGCGGCCGTCCGGCCTTCTGAACCGAGCCGCCATTCAGACCTTTTCGAGTTCTTCGCGCAAGAGGGCGAGTTCGAGCCACTCCTCTTCCAGCGCGGCGATGTCCGACCGCGCCTTGTCGAGAAGCTCGGCCGCGCGGGCGAATTGTCCGGGGTCGCGGGCATAGAAGCCCGGGTCGGCGAGCGTCTGCTCCAGTTTCGCGGCGCGGGCCCCCGCCTCCTGCATCGCTCCGGGCAGCTCGTCCCAGCGCCGCTGCTGGCGGAAGCTCAGCTTGTTGGCCTGCCGGCGCGGACGGGCCGGCGCGGCCTTCGGCTGCGGCCTGGGTTCGGCCCGTTGCCGCGCAGAAGGCCGGGCGCGGCGGTAGTCGCTGTAGCCGCCGGCGAATTCGTGGGCTGCGCCGTCTCCTTCCAGCGCGATGACGCTTGCCACGGTCTTGTCGAGGAAGTCCCGGTCGTGGCTCACCAGGATCAGGGTGCCCTCGAACTCGCCCAGCACGTCCGCCAGCAGGTCGAGCGTGTCCATGTCGAGGTCGTTGGTCGGTTCGTCCAGCACCAGCAGGTCGCATTTGCGCGCCAGCGTGCGCGCAAGCAGCAGGCGGTTGCGCTCGCCGCCGGAGAGCGACCCGACCGGGCTTTCGACCTGGTCGAAATCGAACAGGAAGTCCTTCAGATAGCCGACCACATGGCGGGGCCGGCCGCGCACGAACACGGTATCGCCGCCTTCCGGGCAGAGGGTGCGCTTGAGCGTGGCGTCGAGGTCGAGGGCCGCGCGGCGCTGGTCGAAATAGGCCGATTGCAGGGTCGCGGACCGGCGGACCTTGCCGGAATCGGGTTTCAGGTCGCCGATCAGCATCCGCAGCAGGGTCGTCTTGCCGGCGCCGTTGGGCCCCAATATGCCGATCCGGTCGCCGCGCAGGATGCGCGTGCTGAAACCCTCGACAATCGTCCGGTCCCCATATTGCTTGGAGATGTCCCGGGCCTCTATGGCCATTCGGCTCCTGATCTCGCTTTCCTCGAGCACGATGCGGGCGCGCTGCGGGGCCCCGAGCATGGCGGCGCGGCGTTCGCGCATGTCGTTCAGCGCCGCCAGCCGGCCCTGGTTGCGCTTCCTGCGGGCGGTGATGCCGCGATGCAGCCAGCGGGTCTCCTCGGCGATGCGCCGGTCGAGCTTCTCCTGCCGGCGCAACTCCTCCGCGATCACGGCTTCCGACCATTCCTCGAAGGCGGCGAAGCCGCGGCCGGTCTGGCGCAGACGGCCGCGCTCCAGCCACAGGATGCGGTCGGTCACGCCGGCGAGGAAACGGCGGTCGTGGCTGACGGTAACGACGGCGCCCTCATAGCCCCGCAACAGCCGCTCCAGCCACTCGATGGCGGGGAGGTCGAGATGGTTCGTCGGCTCGTCCAGCAGCAGGATATCGGGAGCCACGGCCAGCACGCGCGCAAGCTCCGCCCGCCGGCTTTCGCCCCCCGAAAGGGTTGCCATGCGCCGCTCCGGGTCGAGATCCAGCCGGTCCATCATCGCCGCAACGGCGTGGTCGGGCGCGGGCGGTCGGTCGTCCGGCGGGCGGCTCACATAGTCCCGGACCAGGGCCTCGGCGTCGCCGGGCGGGTCCTGGTGCAGATAGGCGATGCGGATGCCGGGCTGGGCGTAGCGTTCGCCCAGGTCGAGCTCCAGTTCGCCTGCGATGACCTTCATCAATGTGGACTTGCCGCAGCCATTGCGGCCGATCAGGCAGGCCCGGTCGCCGCGCGCGATGCCGAAGCCGACCTCGGAGAACAGGCTCGCGCCGCCGAAGCCGAGCTCCGCGTCGCGCAGGGTGAAGATAGGCGGGCCCGGCACCGGCAGCAGTCAGGCGTTGAGTTTTGCGGCGAGCCGCACGGTCTCCCGGACGACGCGCCGGACCGCCGCTCCGTGCGGCTCTTCGGCGAGCGCCCCCTCGCCGTCGAAGACGGTTCCCGCCCGTGCGACGGCATGTTGTCCGGGCGCGACGATGACGCCGATGCCGGACAGGATCTGCCGCACATGAACGAGGCCCCGCAAACCGCCGAGCGCGCCCGGCGAGGCGGCCATGAGGCCCGCGACCTTGCCCCTGAACCAGACGAGCTGCGGCTGCCCGGCCACGGGCCGGGACACCCAGTCGATGGCGTTCTTCAGGAGCGGGGAGACGGAGCCGTTATATTCCGGCGATGCGATCAGGAAGCCGTCATGGGCAAGGAACAGTTCCTTCAGCCGGACCGCGCCGGCCGGCAGGCCCTCTGCGGTTTCCAGGTCGCCGTTGTAGAGCGGAAGGTCGAAGTCGGCGAGGTCCAGAACGACCGCTTGCGCGCCTGCGGCCTCGGCTTCGCGCGCCGCAAACCGGGCCAGCCGGGCATTGAAGGACTCCCGGCGCGCCGACCCCGCAAAAGCAAGCAATCTGGGACTCAAAGGCGGACGATCTTTCCGGGGTTCATGATGTTCTTCGGGTCGAGCGCACGCTTGATCGCCCGCATCGCCGGCAAGGCCGAGGGATGCTCCGCCTCCAGGAAGTGCAACTTGCCGTAGCCGATTCCGTGCTCGCCCGTGCAGGTGCCGCCCATGGCGAGCGCGCGGCGCACCAGGCGTTCGTTGAGCTCGGTGGCGATCCGGACTTCCTCTTCATCCTCCGTCTTGATGACGAAGATCACATGGAAATTGCCGTCGCCCACATGGCCGACGATCGGCGTCGGGAAGGGCGCGGATGCGAGATCGGCCCGCGTCTCGGCAATGCACTCCGCCAGGCGCGAGATCGGCACGCAGACGTCGGTCGGCCAGCCCTCGCAACCGGGACGCAATGCGATGGCGGCGAAGAAGGCGTCATGGCGCGCCTGCCAGAGCCGGTTGCGTTCTTCCGTGGTCGCGGACCAGGCGAAGTCCGAGCCGCCGAACTCCTGCGCAATGGCGCCTGTCGCCTCGGCCTGCTCGGCGACCCCGGCGGGCGTGCCGTGGAACTCGAAGAAGATATGCGGGGCGGGCGCGTAGTCGAGCCTGGAATAACGGTTGCAGGCGTCCATCTGCGCCTCGTCCAGCAGCTCGATCCGCGCAACCGGGATGCCGGACTGGATCGTCATGATGACGGCGTCCACGGCGGCGTCCACCGAGGGGAAGGCGCAGACCGCCGACGCGATGCTCTCCGGGATGCCGTAGAGGCGGAGATGAATACCGGTGACAATTCCGAGCGTGCCCTCGGAGCCGATATAGAGGCGGGTGAGGTCGTAGCCGGCCGAAGACTTGCGCGCGCGGGTGCCGGTCCGGATCAGGCGTCCGTCGGGCAGCACGACCTCCAGGCCCAGGGTCAGGTCGCGCATGTTGCCGTAGCGCAGCACGTGGACCCCGCCGGCGTTGGTCGAAAGGTTGCCGCCGATCTGGCAGCTGCCTTCCGCGCCCAGGCTCAGGGGAAAGAGCCGGTCGACGGCCTCGGCAGCGGCCTGCACCGACTG
>JAJDVH010000002.1 GCA_022826185.1 Alphaproteobacteria bacterium | reverse complement strand
ACACCCCCCGGCAGGAACCGCGCCTCAGGCGCAACCCATACCCCTGCGCCCTCAAACCGAAATACAAAACCCGCCACCAACAACACCCAGCCGATTGCTAAACTTGGCCGGACGACGCTCGCGGTGAGAAATCCGGGCTAGAGGATATGGGGCTGATGCAGGACCTGTTCACCGACCCGCCGCTCGTGGAGAACGGCATCGTCCGCGCCCCGGAGACGCCGGGCCACGGCCTCGTCTTCACCGAGGAGGCGATGAAGGAGGGCCGGGTAGCCTGACGGCTGCGGGCGTTCGTGCTAACGGAAGGCCATGAACGAGCATACGGTCCGGCCTGAGACTGCCACCGAAGCCCCGGACCCGATCCCCGTTTCGCCCATCCCGGCGGTCAATGTGGCCTCGGTGCCGCAGCGCAGCCCGCTCCGCTATCCCGGCGGCAAGACCTGGCTCATCCCCCATATCCGCCACTGGCTGAAGGGCATCGAGCCCCGGCCGAAGCTGCTCGTCGAACCCTTCGCCGGCGGCGGCATCGTCTCGCTGACGGCCGTCATGGAAGGGCTGGTGGACCGCTGCCTGATGGTGGAGCTGGACCGCGACGTCGCCGCCTTCTGGCACGCCGCGCTCCGCCACGGCCCGGAACTCTGCGAGATGGTGCAAGACTTCGAGCCGACGCGGGAAGCGGTGGACGCGCTGTCGCAGCATGTGCCGGAGACTGTGCTGGAGCACGGCTTCCGCACGCTGGTCCTCAACCGCACCCGCCGCGGCGGCATACTGGCGCCGGGCGCCTCCCTTTCGCGCTATGGCGAAAGCGGCAAGGGCGTGGCCTCGCGCTGGTATCCCGAGACGCTGGTCCGCAGGGTGACCGACATCACGGACCACGCACATCGTATCGAAATATGCCGCGGCGATGGGATGAAGCAGTTGGAAGCGGTGCCGGACGGTGCTGTGCTGTTCGTCGATCCCCCCTACACCGCTGGCGGCAAGCGGGCCGGAAGGCGTCTCTACGCGAGCAACGATATCGACCACGCCCGTCTGTTCGAATTGCTTGCAGACGCGAAAGCCGACTTCCTGATGACCTACGACCGGGCGCCCGAAATCGAAATCCTGGTACATAAGCACCGCTTCCACGCCGTCCGGGTGCTGATGACGAACACGCATCACGCCCGCATACCGGAACTCGTGATTTCCGCACGCCAGATATTTCGTCGTGTGAACTCGGGCTGAGGCGCTCCCCGGCTCCCGCCTCCGCCGCCTACACCACCTTGTCGGTCTTGGGGTCGATCAGGTGGGTGTTGTTCATGTCGATGGTGAACATCATGGTTTCGCCGGGATTGCTGACCGCCTTGGGGGCGGCGCGCGCGGTCACTTCAACGCCCTCGATATCCATGAACACCATGGTGTCGATCCCCATCGGCTCCAGCACCTCCACGGTGCAGCCGAAATCGAGCTGGTTCTCGTTCGTGTGCTGGCGCCGTTCGGTTATATGCTCGGGCCGGATGCCGAACACCATCTCCTTGTCGAGATAGCCGCGGTAACGCTTCGATTGTTCGGCGGACAGGTCGAGCGTGATGTCTCCCGACAGCCGCACCCCGAGCGCGGCTCCCCTTTCCACGATCCTGCAAGGCACGAAATTCATGGCCGGAGAACCGATGAATCCGGCCACGAAGCGCGTCTTCGGCGCCTCGTACATTTCCTGCGGCGAGCCCACCTGCTCGATGATGCCGTGGTTCATCACCACGATCCGGTCCGCCAGGGTCATGGCCTCGACCTGGTCGTGCGTCACATAGACAACCGTGGTCTGCACCCTCTGGTGGATCTTCTTGATTTCGGTGCGCATCTGCACCCTGAGCTTGGCGTCGAGGTTGGAGAGCGGCTCGTCGAACAGGAAGGCCTCCGGATTGCGCACGATGGCCCGGCCCATGGCGACACGCTGGCGCTGCCCGCCGGAAAGCTGCTTCGGGCGCCGCTCCAGCAGTTCGCCGATATTGAGGATGTCGGCGGCGTGCTTCACGCGCCGTTCGATCTCCGCTTTCGCCACCTTGCGCAGCCGCAGGCCGAACGACATGTTCTGCTCCACCGTCATGTGCGGATAGAGCGCGTAATTCTGGAAGACCATGGCGATGTCGCGGTCTCTCGGCGGCACATTGTTTATCAGGCGCTCGCCGATGAATATCTCGCCGCCGGTGATTTCCTCGAGGCCGGCGATCATGCGCAGCGTCGTGGTCTTGCCGCAGCCGGAGGGGCCGACCAGAACGACGAATTCGTTGTGGTCGATATCCAGGTTTATCCCCCTTACCGCCTCGGTCTCGTCATAGGTCTTGCGCAGGTTCTTGAGAAGGATCTGAGCCATTGTCGGCTATCCTTTCACGGCGCCGGTCATGCCGGACACATAATGTTCGACGAAGAACGAATAGACGATGGCGACGGGCACCGATCCGAACAGGGCTCCGGCCATCAAGGCGCCCCAGAAGAAGACGTCGCCCTTTATCAGCTCGCTCGTCACGCCGACCGGAATCGTCTTGGTCTCCGGGGAGTGGATAAAGACCAGCGCATAGAGGAACTCGTTCCAGGAGAGCGTGAAGGCGAAAATGCCGGCCGACAGGATGCCCGGCACCGCCAGCGGCAGGACGATCTTGGACATCGCCTGCAGGCGCGTCGCCCCGTCGATCCGGGCGCATTCCTCCAGCTCCTTGGGGATGGTCTGGAAATAGCCCATCAGCAGCCAGGTGCAGAACGGCACCAGGAAGGTCGGATAGGTGAAGATCAGCGACCATGTCGTGTCCTGCAGGCCCATCCATGTCACGACGCCGGTGAGCGGGATGAACAGCAGCGTCGGCGGCACCAGGTAGGTGACGAAGATCATGATGCCGAACATGGTCGAGCCCCGGAACACGAGGCGCGAGAGCGCGTAGCCGGCGAGCACGCCGGCGAACAGCGACACCGCCGTGGAGGCGATTGCGACCCAGAGCGTGTTGACGGCCCACCGGATGAACAGCGTTGTCCCGAACAGGCTCTCCCAGTGTTCGAGCGTGGGCTCCCGCACGATGAAGGGAGAGATGCGCGGATTGTAGAGTTCGGCGTCCGGCTTGATGGATGTGATGAGCATCCAGGCGAACGGGAACAGCATCGCGAAGACGAACAGGAAGAGCGGAATGTAGAAGACCACAAGCCGCCGGAAATAGGTCTCGCCCACCATGGCGTTCATGGCTACCGCACTCCCTCGCGCCTGAGATACCAAAGCTGGAAGATGATGACGAACGCCAATATGGGCAGCATGAACAGGGCCACGGCCGCGCCCTGGCCGATATTTCCCGACCCCATGCCCAGCTGGTAGGCCAGCGTGGCGAGCAGGTGGGTTTCGTTGTTGGGGCCGCCCCGGGTCAGGATATAGACAAGCTGGAAGTCGGCGAAGGTTACGACGATGGAGAACACGATCACCACGATCGCAACCGGCTTAATCAGCGGCAGCGTCACATGCCAGAACTTCTTCCAGCCGCTGGCGCCGTCGATGTCGGCGGCGTCGTAAAGGTCGGGCGGAATCGTCTGCAGGCCCGCCAGGAAGGAAATCGCGAAGAACGGCAGGCCGCGCCAGACATTGACGAGAATCACCGAGGCCATGGCGAGGCTCGGGTCGCCGAGCCAGAGCGGGCCGCGGAAAAAGCCCCAATTCTCCTTCAGGACGAGCCCGAAGATGCCGATTTCCATCTGCCAGAGCCAGCGGAGAGTCCAGTTGAACACGCTGAAGGTGGCGTCGAACATCCACAGCCAGGCAAGCGTGCTGAGTACGGTGGGCACGATGAAGGGCAGCAATACGGTGGCGCGGGTAATGTTTGCAAAGCGGAATTTGCGGTTCAGCAGCACCGCCAGCCACATGCCGAGGACCGCCTTGAAAATCGTGGCGATCGTGGTGAAGAACACGGTATTCCAGGCGGCGGTAAGGAAGATGTCGCTGGCGAACAGCTTGTCGTAATTGCCGAGCCCGATGAAGGTTCCCGATGTGCCGACGATCTTGTCGGTGAGCGACATCCACACGCCGAGCACGAAGGGGTAGGCGATGAAGATCAGGATGAGCAGCAGGGCCGGCGCCATCAGGACGTAGCCGAGCACGCGCTGGTTTTCCAGGGCGGTGACGAGCCTTTCCCTGAGGGAAGGCTCTGGCGCCGTTTGCTGCGTTTGCATTGCGGTTTCGACAGCCCGTTACGGGAAGCGGAGGAACTCGGACGAGGCGAAGAAAGCCTGCGGCGGCCGGGGCCGCCGCAGGCCGGTCATGCCGACAACGCTTAGTTGTAGACGTTCTCCAGTTCCTTCTGCGCCCAGGCGGCGATCGCCTTCGGATCTTCGCCCTGCACGGCGCGGGCGAACATGTCCACGACGATGTATTTTTCCGCCGCTTCTCCCGAGGCGCGGTTCCACGGGCCGGCATGGCCGTAGCTGCGCCCGTATTTGGCGTTGGTGCTGAAGATGCCGAGCGCCGGGTCGGAGCTCCACACGGGATGGCTCTCCCATTTCGGCGTCAGGCCCTGCACATAGCCGCTGTTCACGGAAATGAACTGGCTGAAATTGTCGTCCTGGAACATGAAGCGGATGAAGTCGGCTGCCGCATCCTTTTCTTCGGAGTAGCTCATGATCGCAGGGCTGCGCGGGCCGATGACATGGTAGCGCCCGCCCGGGCCTTCCGGATTGTTGACATGGGCCAGCTTGTCCGCCAGGTCCGGGAACTTGCGCCGGGCGACGAAATAGATGCTGGCGCCGTTCAGGGTCGCGCCGATGGTCTGGCCGAGGAAGGCGCGGTTGTTGCTGGTGTCGTCCCAGGCAAGCCCGCCCGGATCGCAGGCCGCCTCCCAGAACTCCTTGCAGAACGCCAGCGCCTGGTGCGTCTCGGGCGAGTCGACCACGACCTTGCCCGACTCGTCCACTTCCATGCCGCCGAAACTCCAGAGCAGCGGATAGGCGAAGGACGGGGCGTCGCCGAAGGTATGCCCCAGGGTCTGGCCGACCGGCAGGTTGGCGTTCTTCAGCGCCGTGCCGACGGCAAGATACTCGTCCCAGGTGTTCGGCGCGGCGAGGCCGAGCTCGTCGAACACGTCCTTGCGATAGACGATGGCGTTGCCGATGTTGAACAGCGGCACGGCGCGCGCCACGCCGTCCACCACGACCGCGCCGTTGGCCCAGTCGTAGATGTCGCCGCCGGCAAGCTCTCCCATCAGGCTGCCATGATCGTCGAGGCCGTTGGCGAACAGGTGCGGCTGGTTGTTGATCAGCAGCATCACGTCCGCGCCCTTGCCGCTCTCGATGGCGGCGGTGATGCGCGGGGTCATGTCGTTCTGGTTGATCATCTCCACGGTGACTTCGACGCCGGTGGCCTTGGTGAACTCCTCTGCCTGGCGCCTGATCTCCGTGTCGGCGTCGGGGATAAAGCTGCTCCATTGCAGGTAATGCAGCTTGCGGCTCTGCGCATAGGCCGGCGGCTTGCCGCCGAGGAACGCGCCCGCGGCGACGACGGCGCCGACGGCGGTGGTCTTCTTCACGAAATCGCGGCGCGTCACGCTGGAGCGTTTCTGCGCAGGCTGATGCTGCTCGGTCTTTTTCATGCGTTTTTCTCCCCACTCAAGGAAACGGAAGCGTCGGCGCATGGGCTACGCTTCCTGAAGACAGCGTACCCGCCCCATTCAGAATGTCCACCGCCAATGCGGGCAAGGGACGGACAGGCAGGGGAAGCGGAGTCAGGCGGAACCCGCCGCGGCCTCGTTCATGAAGCTCGCCAGCCGCACATCGAGCTCCGTCACGCCGCCGGCGCTGTGGGTGGCGAGGGTCACTTCCACGCGGTTGTAGACGTTGAACCATTCCGGGTGGTGGTCCATGCGCTCGGCGGCGAGCGCGCACCGCGCCATGAAGGCGAAGGCGGCGGTGAAGTCCTCGAACCCGAAGCTGCGCCGGATGGCGTCCCGGCCTTCGACCTCGCTCCAGCCTTCGAGCGCCGCCAGCGCGTCGCGGCGCTCGCTACCGGTGAGCTTTTCGGCCATGATCCGCGCCTCCCGAACCCGTGTGCCCTCTGCTGCCCGACGATGCCTGAGAGAACCGCGCCTGTCCATCCGCCGAGCCTCGACGAGCTGGCCGCCTGGGCCGAGG
>JAJDVH010000233.1 GCA_022826185.1 Alphaproteobacteria bacterium | reverse complement strand
GGGAATGACCGGCATCAGGAGCGGGACCAGCGACTGCATGAGAGCGGGATGCGGCTTGTCGAGCCGGATCGCGACGGTATGGGGGTCCGGCGTGTCCACCCGGTCCACGGCGTCGAACATGGCGATGCCGAACGGGTGGTGCTCCTTCACGACCGCGAGCGAGAAGGCGACATCCTCGGAGGTCACCGGCCTGCCGTCGTGGAAGCGGGCGTTCGGGTTGAGATGGAAGGTGTAGCTGCGGCCGTCTTCGGAAATCTCCCAGCGTTCGGCGAGATAGGGCCTGGGTTCGAAGTTGCGGCCGACCCGCACCAGCCCGGCGAAGAGCTGGACGCCGAGGCCGGCCTGGGCGCCGGACTGCACGGCGGGATTGAGGTGGCGCAGGCCGGCGCCGCCGGCGACGGTGAGCGTGCCGCCCCGTACGGGTTCCGCCGCGGAGGCGGGAACGGCGGGTGCGCCGATTCCGAGCGTGAGGATCGCGGCGACGGCCGCGCCATGCGCGGCACGGGCAAGCCATCGGGCGGTACGCATCGGAGCATCGCCGGGGCGCCGCAACGAAGCCCGGGATCGGCATGTTGTCATCCCTACCTCCAGGGAGAAGATTAATGTACTTTCCGGACTACATTATGGGCGGCGCAATGCACATTCAACAGAAGTTGGCGGATATCCGGAAGGAATTACGAATGCCCGGTGAAATCGGAGCGTTTGAACGAATTAAGTGTAACAATCGTCAGATTTTTTGTAGCTTCGACAAACATATTTCTACTACACATAACTTCGAATGCACAGCGGCAGACCTGTCGGGTGGTCTTGCCGCGTTTTGTTGGGTTGCGACCGGTCATTTCGAGCGGTTCGACCGTGTAAACTACGGGTGACGAGGGCTGCGCGGCGGGAGGTTCGGCGTGAGAAGTGCCCGGCGCTGTCGATGCAGGCCAGCGCCATGCGGCCGATGGCGACCTCTCGCTGCCTGGCCTCCGGGCAGAGCGGCATCTGCTCAGAAATTCCCGGGCAGCAAGCCCATCTCCCTTGCGCGCCGCACGGCCTCCGATCGCTTCCGCACCCCCAGTTTGGCGAACAGCTTGCGGATGTGATAGCGCACGCCAAAAGCGCTGAGACCGAACTCGGCGGCGATCTCCTTGTCCCGATGTTTTCCGAGCCGCTGCAGCACTTCCATCTCGCGCGCGGTCAGCGCCGGCTGCAGAGGAGTCTCGGTCCGCTCCATCGCCGCCAGGAGCGATCGCGCCGCTTCCGTGTCGCCGACATTCCGGTCCGCTTCCAGAAAGGCGGCCAGGGCCTGTGTGCAGTCCTCGCGTTCCCGCACCAGCGGCCCGGCGTACGGCGTCTCGGCGTACAGATTCAGATAGGCCTCGAGCTGTCCGGTCGCCGGTCCGCCGGCGCGGATTTCCAGCACGGCCGACAGGGCGAGCGCGCGCATCAGCGTCCGCTTCAGCCCCCTCGCGGCCGCCAGCTCGCGCAACTCCCCGGCGAAGCCGCGGCCTTCCTCGAAGCGCCCGCTGCCGATCGTCACACGCAGCCGCGCGCAGGACAGCGCCTCCATTTCCCGCCAGCTCTGACCTGCCAGGTCCAGGCAGTCCGCCGCCTGCTCCGGCAGATTGTCCGATTTCCAGGCGCGTTCCGCATCGCCGATCCGCCCCGCAGTCGCCAGCAGGGAAACCCTGAGCGCCGCGGCATGCCTCGTCAGCGCCGACAACCGGGCGCCTCGCACGTAGCCCAGCACGGACTCTGCGGACTCCAATGCGCTCTCGACACCCTCGTCCCGGAGCTTCAGCGCCAGCATCGTGTCACTGGCCGCGGCATAGGCCTGGATGGGGGAGCTGCCCGTCGTCAGCGCCTCGGGAATGCCGGCGGCCTTCGCGTGGGGCAAGGGGCGGCCGCATTCCAATGCAAGCTCCTGCAACAGGGCACTGCAGACCGCTGCCGGTACGCTATCGTCCCCGTAGTACTCCCGCGCGACCCTCTCGGCGCGACGATACTGCGCCTCCGCGTCCTGCGGTCGGCCTTGCGCCAGGGCGATCTGCCCGGTCTGTACATCCAGATACATCGTCGTTTGGCGACTCTGGCGCAAGTATGGCCGCGCCCGCGCGGCATGGTCGAGCGCGGTCTGGAAATTCGCGGTCATGCCGCCCGCGACGCAGAGGCCGTACTCCATGACGCCCCGGGTCAGAGCATCGATCGACGGCGACTCCGCCAGCCGGGTGATCTCCGCCAGATGCGTCCGGATCGACGCCGAACCGAAGTGCTCGCCGCCATACATGGCGATCAAGCCGCAATTCTCCGCCGCCAATTCCAGCGCGGCGTCGCTGGCATTCTCTTCGAGGCAGCCTATGCGCGCGGCCAGAGGGAGGTATCGCTCCTTCGCCTCTTCCATCCGCCCCGACACGATCAGCGCCAGGCAGCGCGCCAGCCCCAGCCGCGGGCGAGCCTCGACGACGTCCTCGGCCAGCCGGCGCTCGGCGGCGAGGAACTGGATCAGTCCTTCCCGGCTGAACAGGCGCACGCCGCCCGCGCGTTCCATGATTTCGCCCGCGAGCGCAGGCTCCCCGGCCTCCTTGGCGTACCGCATGGCGGATGCCGTCTGGCCCCGGCGCGCAAGCGCCTCGGCAATCCGCCGATTGACGGCCCGAAACCGCTCCGGCGTCTCCCGGTAGCGCCGCCTGACGCAATGTTCCCGGATCAACGGATGCAGCCGCCAGACATCCACCGTGTCGTCGCGAACCGGCTCCAGCAGCCCTGACAGGGTAGGCATCGTGCCGAGCGCATGCATCGAATCGCTGCGCTCCAGGACGTCGTCAAGGAGCGCTGCATCCATCCATTCGAACAGGCCGATATCGAGAAGGAATTCCCGGTCTTCCGCCTCGATTCCGGCGAAGAGCCTCGATTCCACCCAGTTCTCCACGAAGTCCTGCGACACGGGTGCGCCTCGCCGCCCGCCGCCAGCCATCTCGTTGCGGGAAATCCTGAGCGCGAACGGCCAGCCGGCCGACTCCGACATCAGCGCCTCCAGCCGATCTGCGGAGAGCTTCCCGTCGAAGAACTCCGTCACTTCCGGGCGGGAGAACCGCAGGTCGTCGGCTGACAGGACCGCGGCGCGGCCCTCCAGCACGACACCGGTAATGTTCACGCCGGCGGGAAGCTCCCGGCATGCGAATGCGAGATGCAGATTGGGCGGGCCGTGCTTCAGAATAAGCTCCAGCTGCGCTATCGATTCGGGGTTCTCCAGGCGCTCCAGCTCGTCGAAAACCAGTACGAACGGCTCCTTGAGGTCCGCGATCTCGCGCAACGCAATCCAGAAACGGCGTTCCGTCCCGCCGGTCAGCTGGCCCAGGTCCGATGTCGCGAGGCCCTCCAATGCCGTAGCTGCGCCCGCCATGGCGGTCTGGCAGGCGTAGGCGATGTAGGCGCCGAGAACGCCGGGCTCATCCTGCTCGTCCACGGAGACCCAGGCGGTGCGCACCCCGTCCTCGCGCAACCGGCGACAGCACTCGGCAAGCAGGGTCGTCTTGCCGAACCCGCCGGCCGCCTGCACTACCGTGAGACGCCGGCGGGTCGGCATGGCGAGTCCCACCAGCTCCGCGCGGTCGAGATAGCCCTCGGCCCGCTCGGGAACCGCAACTTTCTGGCCCAGCAGCCAGGGAAGCGACCGCCCGTCGCCGCCGCCCGTCGCCATCGGATCGACACCGCTCATCGCTCGTGCCCGGAAAGAAACGGCAGACCGCGCCCAAATCGTGCGCTTTCCCGCAGCGCCGCCGCCATCCGCACACCACGGAGCCCGGCACCACAAATCATCGACGTGTTATACATGGCCATGCATTAATTTTATGGCACCTATAACAATCATGCAGCCAATTAAGTTTGCAGTGAAATACGATATAGGAACTACAAACAACGGCTGCAAGTTACTGCAAGTTAAAGCCATAATCCCACATCATATACGCGCTCTCACAGTCCTTCGCAACTGCGCTGGAGAGGCGGCGCCATTGTCGCGCGCCCGAAGTAGTCCGCACAGCCGTTGGTTCCCAACTTCGCGGAGGCGACGAAAGGGAAGGCATGGATTTGCGAAACCGGTACGGCCGCCGCTCCGGATACATGCCGAAACGAGATATGGGCATCCGGCAGACTTTTGCGGGGACGGTGGCAGGGACGGGTGTTTCGGGGCCGCCGTTCGGCATCGAACCCGAGCGTCCGCGTTCGATACGGGCCCCGCTCACTCGATGGTGGTATGGGTGATGTCCTCGATATGGGTGCTGGTCACCGCCGAGCCGCAACTGGTCTTGTACAGGACGCCCGCACAATTGTAGTAGCGGTCGACGTCCTCGACATCGGCGGTGAACTCGACCCGT
>JAJDVH010000101.1 GCA_022826185.1 Alphaproteobacteria bacterium | reverse complement strand
GCGCCGAACAGCCGGATCGTCTCGCGCACCAGCGGGCCGTTCTCCTCCTCGCGCCAGGGGCCGTCCGGCAGGCAGAGGCAGGAGAGCTTGACCGCGACATTGGGGCAGGCGGCCAGCGCCGCCATGCCGCGCCGCCAGAGGTCGAGCCCTTCCGGCGAGCGGTCCCAGGGGAAGCCCGTGTGGTTCAGCACGACGGGAATAGCGGGGAAGGCGCGGGCGACCTCCGCCGCCTCCTCCAGATGCCAGGCCGGCACGCGCAGGTCCCAGGAAAGGCCGTAGCGCTCCAGCAGGGCGAAGCCCCGGAGCCAGTTTCGGTCCTGCATCGTGCCCGGCCGGCCGCGCACGGAGAGGCCGGGCCGGGCCGCGGTTACCGGCTTGGAGCGCACGCCCCGGAACCGCCGGGAGGCGGCGATGTGGCGCTCCAGCACCTCCGCGCAGTCCTCCCGGTGGAACCAGGCATGGCCGACGATGGCGGCCGGCATGCCGTGCGCTTCGGCGATGCCGTCCACCCAGAGCGTCTCCTCGACCTGGAGGCTCCGGTCGCATTCCGCCTCGACATGGACGGTCGCGACGACATTGTGGCCGGCGGCGTCGCGGCGATAGTCCGCCGGCAGGTAGTTCCGGCGGAGCGGCGCGTAATCGCCGAGGAAGAAACCGCCATGCGGCTCCGGGTCGTGGAGCCAGGGATAGCGGAGCGCGTCCAGGTCCCAGAGGTGGTGGTGGGCATCGGCGATCGGCAGGTCGGCGTCGGTCATGGCGGTCTCCCGGCAGGGTCGCCGCATCCTGCCGCGTCCCCGGACGGCGCGAAAGGCAGGCCGCGCCCGTGACGCTCGCCCCCGGAGACCCGCCGCCGTTCCGCATCCGGCCCGGCCGGGCGGTGTCGCCCGTCGTTTTCGTCTGCGACCATGCGAGCCATGCCCTGCCGGCCCGCCTCGGGGACCTCGGCATATCGCAGTGCGAGCTCGGCGACCATATCGGCTGGGACCCGGGCGCGGCCGCCGTCGCGGCGTTGCTGGCGGCGCGTTTCGAGGCCCCGGCGGCCTTCTCCGGCTATTCGCGCCTCGCCATAGACTGCAACCGCGACCCGGACGATCCGACCTCGATCCTGGAGGTGAGCGACGGCGTGGCGGTGCCCGGCAACCGGGGCCTCGACGCCGCCGCGCGCGCCTGGCGGCGGGACGCGCTGTTCGAGCCCTACCACGCCGCCATCGAGGACATGCTGGACGGCTGCGGCGCGCTCCGGGCGTTCGTCTCGGTCCACAGCTTCACGCCGCGGCTGGCCGGCGGCGACCCGCGGCCCTGGCATGTCGGCACCTTCTGGAACGAGAGCGAGGAGCTCGCCCGGCCGTTCATGGCGGCGCTGGCGGAGCCGGGCATCCTTGTCGGCGACAACCTTCCCTATTCCGGCCGGTCCCGGCGCGGCTACACGACGCGGCGCCATGCCGAGCCGCGCGGCATCCCGCATCTCGGCCTGGAGATCCGCAACGACCTCATCCGCGACGAGGCCGGCGCCGCCCTCTGGGCCCGGCGCATCGGCGACGCGCTCGCGGCAGCGCTGGGGCTAAGCTGACATGCCGAGCGCGATGGCTCCGAGCACCAGCAGGCCGGCGAGGCGGTTGGACTTGAAGATGGCGAGGCAGCGGTCCGGGTCGTCGATGTCGAGGCGGTGGACCTGCCAGGCGAACTGCGCGGCGACGACCGCAAGGCCCGCGTAGAACGGCCAGCCAAGCCCCGCCAGCCACCCGGCAAGCGCCAGCAGGGCGAGCGCGGCCCCGTAGAACCCCGCGACCCAGGGCCGGGTGCGCGCGCCGAACAGGAGCGCCGTCGATTTCACGCCGACCAGCGCGTCGTCCTCCTTGTCCTGGTGGGCGTAGACGGTGTCGTAGCCGAGCGTCCAGGCGATGCCGGCGGCGTAGAGGGCGTAGGCCGGCCCCGAGACCTCGCCCTGGACCGCCGCCCAGCCGACAAGCGCGCCCCAGTTGAAGGTGAGGCCGAGCCAGGCCTGCGGCCAGTGGCTGAGGCGCTTCATGAACGGGTAGGCGAGCACCAGCGGGATGGAGCCGAGGCCCACCAGGATCGCGCCCGGCTCCAGCGCCAGCAGCACGGCGAGCCCGACCGCGCCCTGCACAGCGATGAACGCCCAGGCGCGGAAGACGGTGGTATGGCCGGCCGGCAGGGGGCGGATGGCGGTGCGCGAGACGCGGGCGTCGAAGTCCCGGTCCACGATGTCGTTATAGGTGCAGCCCGCGCCCCGCATCGCAAAGGCGCCGACGGCGAACAGCGCGACCAGCCACGCGGTTTCGAGCGCGGAGAAGCCGGGCGCGCCCGCCACGGCCAGCGCCGTGCCCCACCAGCAGGGCAGCAGCAGCAGCCACGCGCCGATCGGCCGGTCCCAGCGCGCCAGGCGCGAATAGGGCACGAGCCGGAGCGGGATCGCCCGCTCCCAGGCGCCCCGGATGCGGATATCGGTTGCGGCAAGGGGGTCGCGCGCCGTCATGCCCGCCACTCTCGCCGCCGCTTTGCGCCGTGGCAAGGGCGGCCGTGCGGTCCGGCTTCCGTCCGGGCTATGATCGGTCCCCATGAACGGTTCTTTCGATGTTGTTGTCGTCGGATCAGGCATTGCCGGTTTGTCGGCGGCGGTTTCCGCCCTGGAAGCGGGCGCGAGCGTGGCCGTGCTGGAGCGCGCGGCGCGCGAGGAGCGGGGCGGCAACACCCGCTATACGGAGAGCTTCTGGCGAATGCGGGACCGCGACACGGTCTCCGACGATTTCGACGAGCGGCTGGCAAGCAATGCCGGCGGGCATTTCGACCCGGAATTCGTGAAGGACGCCGGGCGGCCCTACGAGGACTGGCCGCGCCCGCTCCGCGCCTTCGGCTTCACCGACCCGGAGCTGATCCGCGTCTGGGGCGAGGACGCCGGCCCGGCGCTGCGCTGGCTGGAGGGGTTCGGCGTGCGCTGGGATTTCCTGCCAACCTATTTCCCCTACCAGTCCACCACCCGGATCGCGCCGGTGGGCGGCGGTCTGGCGCTGGTGGAGGCGCTGGCCGCGGAAGCCGAACGGCGCGGCGCGTCCCTCTTCTACGAAACCGCCGCGCGGGGTCTCGTCCGGACCGAGGACGGGGAAATCGTCGGCGTGGAGGCCGTGCAGCACAGCCGACCCTGCCGTTTCCTCGGCCGGGTCGTGCTGGCGTCGGGCGGCTTCGAGGGCAATGCCGAGATGCTGACCCGCTATCTCGGACCGAAGGCGCAATGGACGCGGCCCGTCGCGCGCGGCGGCTACTACAATCGCGGCGAGGGCGTGGCGATGGGCCTTGCCGCGGGCGCCGCGCCGGCCGGCGACTTCGGCGCCTTCCACGCGCAGCCGGTCGATCCGCGCTCCGGGGCCATCGAGCCCGTGCTGCTGCATTACGGCTACGGCGTGCTGGTGAACCGGGCCGGGCAGCGCTTCACGGACGAGGCGGCCGGGCCGGTCGATGCCGGCTATGAGCGGGTCGCGCGCGCCGTGCTGGAGCAGCCGGAAGGGATCGCCTGGGCGGTGTTCGACGCCGGGCTCGACGACGCGCCGCACTGGCGGGTGACGGTGCGCAGCGGCCGCGAACCGCTGGAAGCGCCGACGGTCGGGGCGCTGGCCGGGGCGGCCGGCCTTGACCCGGCGGCGCTCTCGGCCACGCTCGCCGCCTACAACGCCGCCTGCCCGGAGGACGTGTCCGCTTTCCGCCCGGACGGGCCGGACGGCCTCGCCACGCGGGGCCTGGCGCCGCCGAAGAGCAATTGGGCAAGGCCGCTCCTCCGGCCGCCCTTTCGCGCCTGGCCGGTGATCTGCGCCAACTGCTTCACTTTCGGCGGCCTGCGCATCGACACCAGCGGGCGCGTAATCGACCTCGACGGCGACCCGATCCCCGGCCTCTACGCCGCCGGCGAGACCGCCGGGCTCTATTACGGCGACTATACGGGCGCCACCTCCGTCATGCGCGGCGCCGTGTTCGGCCGCCGCGCCGGCCGCCACGCAGCGGGCGCGCAGTAACGGGCCCGCGCTCCGCCCGACAGGGCTGCACCGGCCCGCGGCCGGCTTGTGCGGCGGCGGGAGGCGTGGCTATGGTGGCGGGGAAGCGCCGCGCCGGGAGCGGGCCGGCGCGGGCATCGGTTCATGGGCCCGGCGGACGGGCCCCGCAGTTCGAGAGGGAGGCACTTATGGCCGAGACCATCACCATCCAGGCCAGCGACGGCTCGGGAGAGTTCACCGCCTATTGCGCCATGCCGGCGTCGGGCTCCGGGCCGGGCGTGCTCTGCATCCAGGAGATTTTCGGCGTCAACCACGCCATGCGCGACATCGCCGAATACTGGGCAGGCCAGGGCTATGTCGCCGTCGCGCCGGACCTGTTCTGGCGCCAGGAGCCGGGGGTCGATATCACCGACCGGACGGAAGAGGAGTGGAAGAAGGCGTTCGAGCTCTACCAGGGCTTCGACGTGGACAAGGGCATCGACGACCTGAAGGCGACCGCAGCCCACATGCGCGCCATGGCGGGCTGCAGCGGCAAGGTCGGCACGGTCGGCTTCTGCCTCGGCGGCAAGCTCGCCTACATGCTGGCCTGCCGGGCCGACCTCGACGCCAATGTCGGCTATTACGGCGTCGGCATCGAGGAGATGCTGGACGAGGCGGCCAACATCTCCGCCCCGCTCATGCTGCATATCGCGGAGGAGGACGGCTTCGTGCCGAAGGAGGCGCAGGCGGCGGTCCGGGACGGGCTCGCCGGCAACGCCCAGGCGCAAGTCCACTCCTATCCGGGCATGGACCACGCCTTCGCGCGCATCGGCGGCCAGCCCTATGATGAGGAGAACGCCGCGCTCGCCAACGGGCGCACGGCCGCGCTGTTCGAGCGGGCGCTGAAAGGCTGACGCCAGCGGTCATCGATCGGAACCGATGGAACCACCCCCTTTCGTTGCCCCCGCGAAGGCGGGGGCCCATCTCCGATACCCGAGGCTGCCGCAGCCGGTGAAGAACAGGGCGAGCCGTTCGAGGCTTCCGGGAGAACCGGAGATGGGCCCCGGCTCGGGGGCCGGGGCGACGATTTCGGGTCCGGGCCGGAATGCGACCCGATAGCAACGGGTTTCCCGCCAGGGGCGGACAGCCGCCGCCGGACCCGCTGGAGGTGCTCCGGCGGGTGTTCGGCTACGAGGCGTTCCGCGGCCACCAGCGCGCGGCCATCGACGCCGTGGTCGCGGGCCGGGACGCGCTGGTGCTGATGCCGACGGGCGCGGGCAAGTCGCTCTGCTACCAGGTGCCGGCGCTGGTCCGGCAGGGAGTGGCGGTCGTCGTCTCGCCGCTGATCGCGCTGATGCAGGACCAGGTGGCGGCGCTGGTCCAGAACGGGGTGAAGGCGGCGGCCCTCAACTCGGCGCTCGACGGGCGCGAGCGGGCCGGCGTCGAGCGGGCGATGCGCGAGGGCCGGCTCGACCTCGTCTATGTCTCGCCGGAGCGCTTCGCCGCGCCGGGCTTCCTGGAGCTGCTGGAGCGGGCGCCGCTCGCGCTGTTCGCCATCGACGAGGCGCATTGCGTCAGCCAGTGGGGCCACGATTTCCGCCCCGACTACCGCCAGCTTGCGGTGCTGGCCGAGCGGTTCCCGGCCGTGCCCCGGATCGCGCTCACCGCAACCGCCGACGAGGCGACCCGCGCCGACATATTGCGCGAGCTCCGGCTGGAGGGGGCGGAGCGCTTCGTCTCCGGCTTCGACCGGCCGAACATCCGCTACACGGTCCGGCCGCGCCGGGAGCGGGTGCGCCAGCTTCTGGCCTTCCTCGCCGGGCGGCGGGGCGAGGCCGGCATCGTCTATTGCATGACCCGGAAGCGGGTCGACGATGTGGCGGATGCGCTGAACCGGGCCGGCGTGCCCGCGCTCGCCTACCATGCCGGCATGGAGGCCGGGGAGCGGGCCGCCGCGCAGGCGCGCTTCGTCGCCTCGGACGACGCCGTGATGGTGGCGACCGTCGCCTTCGGCATGGGCATCGACAAGCCGGATGTGCGCTTCGTCGCCCATCTCGACCTGCCGAAGAGCCTCGAAGCCTACTACCAGGAGACGGGCCGGGCCGGGCGCGACGGCCTGCCGGCGGAAGCCTGGATGCTCTACGGGCCGGGCGATGCGGCGCAGCTGGGCCGGTTCATCGAGCAGTCGGAGGCGTCGGAGGAGCAGAAGCGCGTCGAGCGGGGCAAGCTGGAGGCGCTCATGCGCTATGCCGAGGCGGCGACCTGCCGGCGGCAGATCCTGCTGGGATATTTCGGCGACGGTTGCGAGCCCTGCGGCAATTGCGATACCTGCCTCGACCCGCCCGAGCTGTTCGACGGCACGGAGGCGGCGCAGATGGCGCTCTCGGCGATCTACCGCACGGGCCAGCGCTTCGGCGGCGGCCACATCATCGACGTGCTGCGCGGGCGCGAGACCGAGCGCGTGCTCAGGCTCCGGCACGACCGGCTGCCGACCTTCGGCGTCGGCAAGGACCGGCGCGTGGCCGAGTGGCGCTCGATCCTGCGCCAGTTGACGGCGGCGGAGCTGGTGGCGGCGGAGAGTCTGGAGGGCTTCACCGTGCTCCGCCTCGGCCCGGACGCCCGCGCCGTGCTGCGCGGCGAACGGCAGGTGCAGTTGCGCCTGGAGAAGCGGGAGGCCCGCCAGTCCCGGCAGCCGAGGGAGCGCAGGGAGAGGGGCGCGCCGACGGCCTCCTCCGACAGGACAGGCTTCGAGGCGCTCCGCGCGCTCCGCCACAGGCTGGCGCAGGAACAGGGCGTGCCGGCGTATGTGGTGTTCCAGGACAACGCGCTCCACGCCATGCTGGACCGCCGCCCCGCCACCCTGGAGGAGATGGCCGAAGTCCCCGGCGTCGGCGCGACGAAGCTGCAGCGCTACGGCGAGGCGTTCCTGAAGGCGCTCAGGGCGTTGCCGTCTCCGCCCGCCGATTGATCTCGACCACGCGCCGCTCGCCTTCGTCGAAGAAGAACTCGGCGAGATTGTCGCCGGGGCCGCCGCGGTCGATGACGAGGAAATCGGTCTCGCGGCCGAGCGCGATGACGGGGTGGTGCCAGACGCCGGGGGCGTAGTTGACGCCCTGGCCGGCCCTTGCGAGGAAGGCGCGCAGGTCCGCCGGGGCCGCCGTCTCTCCCGGCGGCGCGACGACGACCAGAAAGGGCGCGGCCCCGAGCGGAACGAAGGCCTGCGAGCCGAGCGGGTGCTTCTCCATCATCGCGATTGTCAGCGGCATGGGCAGCGGGCGGGCACGGAAGATGTTGACCAGCACATGCCCGCCTTCCGCCGCCACATCGACGCGGGCGAGGTCGTGGAAGCGGGTCGTCGAGCCGTTATTGATCTCGAAGTGCTGCGCGCCATCGGCCTCGATCACATCGCCGAAGGGGGCGAAGGCGGCGCGGGTCAGCGGCTCGGCGCGGAGGAGTCCGCTCACCGGAGGCTGAGCAACGGGTAGTCGGGCACGCGGGGGTGCAAGCTGTGTCTGGGGCAATCGGCAATGAGGTCGAGTTCCTGCAGGACGATCTGCCCGATCAGGGCCTCGCTGAGCGGCGGACCCACAATGCAGGACGTGTGCATGAACCGTCCGCAAAGCTCGATGGTCACCGGTCCGGCGATAGGCCGCTCTTCCCTCCGGTCGTCAGCATAGGTGACAATAGCGGTGCGCTGCACCCTCAATCCGAGGCGCTCGACCACATTCTGCGGCAGCATCAGCATCGCCGCGCCGGTGTCCACGATTGCGTCAACGCCGGTGGAGCGAATGCTGGCCTCGTCGCGGTAGCCCTGCTCGAAACTGCCGCGGTCCTGAGTGTTCTCCAGTTTGGCAGTGACGACGATCTCTCCCACGACTTCTGCTCCCGCCGGTCTCTCGACGGCCGGTTCTACTCCATTCCGCCTCAGAGCGCGACGGCGGCGTCGAACTCGCGGCCGCGCTCTTCGAGCCATTCCCAGAAGGAGCGGGCGTAGCTGCGCGGGACGTGGAGTTCGAAGGTGTCCTCCGCCTTGCGGTGCACCAGCGCCTGGGCGTTGCCGATGCGGGTGCGCGCCGCCCGGCCGGCAGGAAAGGCCGCCGGGTCGAGGTCGATGCCGGTCCCGGTCGCCAGCAGGTCGGCTGCATACGCGCCCGAAACCGCGATGACGGTGGTGGCGGAGGAGATGTTGATAAGCGCGCCCCGCCCGCCGGCGAGCGCGGAGGCGAGGCGGGCGGCGATCCGGCCGTTGTCCGAAAGCGGCGCGGTGAGGCGCCATTCGTCGGGGCCGAGGCGGATCAGCAGCGCGTCGGCCCCGATTTCCGCAACCGCGCCCGGCTGCTGCGGCAGGCCCGCCCCCAGCCCGGTCTCGACGGCCCGTGCGAAGGCCGGGTCGTCCTCCGGGCCGCGCAGCACGAAGCTTTCCCGCGCCGGCCCCTCGCCCAGCAGCACGCCGCCCGCGCCGCCCGCACGCGAGCCGAGGTCGAGCCCGGCGAGCGCGCTGCGCCGCGCTTCGGTCGCGTCGTCAACCACGGAGGCGCGTCCCTTCCGCGTCGTAGAAGACGGGCGGCACGATCTCCGCCGCCATGGCGAGACCGGTCACCGGCGAGGCGAGATAGACCGTCTGGCCGGTCCGGGCCCGCCCGTTCTCGACCAGCGCGAGCGCGATGGCGCGGTCGAGCATCGGGCTGTAGCAGAAGGAGGTGACATGGCCGAGCGGCGGGGCGGGGCGCATGTCGCCGCTCTCCGCCACCTGGCAGCCGGGCGGGATCCGGGCTTGCCTGTCGATGACGGAAAGGCCGACAAGCTGCTGGCGGCCCTTCTGGCGCAGCGCCGGCAGGGCCAGCGAGCGCTTGCCGATGCCGCGCCCGTCCTTGCCGACCATGCGCCCGAGGCCGAGATCGTCCGGCGTCGTGCGCCCGTCCGCTTCGGCGTGGGTCACATGCCCCTTCTCGATGCGCATAACGCCCATCGCTTCGGTGCCGTAGGGTGTGAGGCCGTCTTCCCGGCCGGCGGAGAGCAGCCGCGTCCAGAGCGCCAGCCCATGGTCCGAGGGCACGGCGACCTCGTAGGAAAGCTCGCCCGAAAAGCTCATGCGGAAGACCAGGGCCGGCAGGTCGGCGACGGTGGCCGCGTGCACCGCCATCATCGGGAAGGCTTCGTCCGACAGGTCGAGGCCGGGCGCAACCCGCCCGAGCAGCGCCCGCGAGCCGGGGCCGGCGAGCGCCGCCGCGAACCAGTGCTCGGTGACATCGGTCGCATAGACCTCCAGCTCCGGCCAGACGGTCTGGAGCAGCAGCTCGATATGCTGCATCGCCTCATGCTGGTGGGCGGTCGTGGTCGTCAGGTAGAAGTGGTTCTCGCCAAGC
>JAJDVH010000127.1 GCA_022826185.1 Alphaproteobacteria bacterium | reverse complement strand
CCCCAGCTCGTCCAGACCATCGAGGCCTTCATCGAACACCACAACGCCAACCCCAACCCGTTCGTCTGGGTCGCCGCCGCCGACTCGATCTTCCAGAAGCTCGAACGGTTATCCGCACGTATTTGCGGGACAGAACACTAGACCGTGACGAACAAGTCCGATAGAGGGGCGCAACGGGTTTGTGAAGTTCAAAGATTGAATAGGTTGACCCCCAATTCTGCTATACGAGGCCCGTTGCCTGCCGATTCTCACCAAAGTAGCCGGTGATTCTCATCCAACGTAGCCACCGATTCTCAGCAAAGTAGCCACCCTGGTGACCACCCCGGAGCGAAGCGACGCGCTTACGTTGATGTCGGCAGGATTCTCCCGGCAGTTTCTCCATCATCGATACCACCGCCGAAGGCCTGTCGGCAAGGCGGTGGGGCATGGTGCGCGCGCGACGCGTGAGCCCTCACGAGTCGGAGCGGCGCGCGCGCACCATGCTGTGGCACGCCGTCTCGTCTGGCATCTGGCACGAACGCCCCGGAGCGGAGCGACGCAGACGCCGCGCTCCGCGCGGCGCTCGTTGCCTTCGATGCGCTTCCTGCGCGCCTTCGAGGCCGCCGCCCGGCACGGGAGCTTCAGCTCGGCCGCCGAGGAACTCTGCACCACGCAGTCGGTCGTCAGCCGCAACATTGCCGGGCTGGAGCGCCAACTCGCGGTTCGCCTGTTCGAGCGGCTCCACCGCGGCGTGCGGCTCACCGCGGCGGGCGAGATGTACTGCAAGATCGTCGCCTCCGCGCTCTCGCGCATCGCCGAAGGCGGTATCGTCGTCGGGGACTTGATCGAGAACAACCGTGTGGTCATCGCCTGCGGCCACGCGGTCTCGGAGATGTTTCTGATGCCGCGCTTCCACGAGCTGCACCAGGCGCTCGGCGAAGGCAGCAGCGTCCGCGTCCTGGTCTCGGACTACGACCTGCTGGACCGGGTGGCGGACGACGCCGACCTCGTGCTGACCTACGACGCCGGCGACAGCGCGCCGGAAGACCGGGCGGTGGCCTTCCGGGAGGCGGTGACGGCGCTGTGTTCGCCCGCCTATGCCGAGGAGCACGCCGACATCCTGCGCCGGCCGGTCGAGGATTGGGGTCCGCTGACGTTCCTCTACCTCGCGCGGCTCAGCCGGGGCTGGTCAACATGGGACGACTGGTTCGAGGCTGTCGGGGAACCGAACCCCAAACCGCGCTACGTGGCCTACGAAGACTATGTCTACCTGATCGACGCCGCCTGCGCCGGACGCGGCCTTGCGCTCGGCTGGCGGTACTTCCTCGACCGCTATGTCGGGACCGGCGCGCTGCTCGCGGTCCGGGACGGCTTCGTGAAACGCGATATAGCCTGCTTCGCCAGACTTACCGAACGCGGTCGCGCCCGCCCGGTCGCGCGGCAATGCCTCGAGTTCTTCGCGGCCCGCAGCCGGGACGACGGCACGCACGGGTAGCACCATCCACGGGCGCCGCGCTTACCATCGCGCGGTGGCTTCGATGCCGAGCCTGTGCTCCGCCGGCGCCGTGTCGCTCTCCCGCCTTGTCGCCGTGACGCCGAAGGAGACATCCGGCGCGTTCGCAGCTTCCGGCGCGAGCCGCCAGCCGAGCGTGTAGTCGCGCGCGCCCGTCATCAGCCCAAGGCCCATATGCGGGCTGCCGGTAAACCGCCCCGAGAAGGCCGGGAAGCCCCAGGCCGCCTCCGCCGTCCAGCGGCTCTCCAGCCTGCCGCCGCCATCGCGCTCCTCCAGAGGCTCCGGCGCAAACAGCGCATCCAGGCCGCCCTGCGCTTGCCCGCCCCAGTCCTGGCCGAGGCTGAAGGACGGCCCGCGCCCGCCCGCCGCATCCGGGGCGAACACAAGCGACGCGGACACGCCCCGGTCCTCCAGCGCGCTGTCGTCATGCGCCACAAGCGTGCGGCCGGAAAGGTCCAGCGAGAGACCGAGACCCGGATCGACCCAGGAAAGGCCGCCGCCCAGCTCCACGCCCCTGCCCGTCTCCGCATCGCCCCCGTCATGGCGCGCGCCGAGCTCCAGCTTCGGCGTCAGGCTCGCCCCGCCCGCGAGCGCCACGCCCCAGCTGCCCTCAAGGCCGAGCCGCAGCCGGCTCACATCCGACTCCGACGCCGCAAGATCGCGCGTCTTCTCCGACGAAGTCCGCACCCACAAGGCGTCCGAAACCACCGCCAGGGACGGACCCGCGCCTTCGGCAGGCGGGGCCAGAAGATCGCCCCGCATGCCCGCCGCCGCCATGCTCCAGCGCGTGTCCGCCCGGTAGCTGCCGCCAAGCCCCGTGGTCACCGTCACATCGCCCACGCCCTGGCCCACGGCGCCCCACAGGCGCAGCCGCTCCGAGACATCATAAGCCGCATAGGGGACCGTCGCCGTCAGCGACGCCTCGACCTCGCCCTGGCCCGCCTTTGCCGCCAGGGCGCACACCGCCTCCGGCTGCCCCGAACAGGTGCCCGCGCCCTCCTGCGCATAATCGCCCTCGGACGTGCTCTGCGACAGCGCGAACCCCA
>JAJDVH010000110.1 GCA_022826185.1 Alphaproteobacteria bacterium | reverse complement strand
CAGCGGCCGCGGCGGGCCCCGCCGGCGCGCTCCTGTGGCACCGCGACCTGGCTGACGAGCGCGCCCGCCTTGCCGCCGCTCCCGAGGCGGTCGGGCAGGCGGCCCTGCGGCGCCTGCTCGCATTCCAGGCGGCGATCGAGCGCTATTGCAGCCACCCTTATCGACGCGCCGCCGAGGACCGGCCCGTCATTGCCCGGAGCGGAACGGCCCGGCTGATCTCCTATGGCGAAGGCGAAAGAACGGTTCTGGTCGTGCCTTCGCTCGTCAATCGGCACTATGTCTGCGACCTCTCGGGGCGCCGCAGCTTCGCACGCTGGCTCGCCGCGCGCGGCTGGCGTGTCCTGCTCGTCGACTGGGGCAGCCCCGGAGAGCGCGAACGCGGGTTCGACTGCACCGCCTACATCCGGCGCGTTCTGGAGCCTTTCGCCCGCAAGGCGGCCCAGGTCTCGCAGCGGCCGCCGGTCATCGTCGGATACTGCATGGGCGGCCTGCTCGCGCTTGCCACAGCCTTGAGGGCGCGCACGGCGTTTGCCGGCCTGGCGCTGCTGGCCGCGCCCTGGGACTTCCACTCCGGCGGCGCTTCCGAAGCCCGGCGGCTTGCGTTCGCCGGCTCCGCCTTTGCCGACATGCTGGCCGGCAACGGGGAAATGCCGGTCGATGCGCTCCAGACCTGTTTCTATGCCCTCGATCCCATGCTGACGCCCCGCAAGTTCCTGGCCTTCGGCGAACTCGAACCCGGCTCGGAAGAAGAACGCGCGTTCGTGGAACTCGAGGACTGGGTGAATGACGGCGTTCCCCTGGCGGCCCCCGTCGCCCGCGAGTGCTTCGCCGGCTGGTACGGCCGAAACGATCCCATGCTCGGGCAATGGCGCATCGGGGGCGAGCCGGTGAAGCCCGAGGCGGCAACGCTGCCGGCGTGGGTCGTCGTTCCCGCGGGAGACCGCATCGTGCCCCCCGCCTCGGCGCTGGCCCTCGCGCGCGCCCTGCCCGATGCCGTGATCCGCCGCCCGCGCCTCGGGCATATCGGGCTGATGGCGTCGAAAGCGGCGGCGCGGCGGGTCTGGCGCCCCTTGCTGGCATGGATGAACGGCCTTCCGTGACACGATGCCACGGCGTTACAGTTTATGTTGCAACGCAGCATTGGAGCGCCATCTTTTGTGCATTGCAAAATGAGGAGCGGAAACAATGGCGAGAGTGGCCCTGATTACCGGCGGCACCAGGGGGATTGGCGCCGAAATCTCGCGAGGCATGCAGGCGGACGGCTATGACGTGGTGGCCGGCTTCCACCTCAATGTCCAGCGCGCCCAGCGCTTCCGGGAGGAAACCGGCATCGACATCCTGCAGTTCGACGTCTCCGACTACGGCGCCTGCGAGCGCGCGGTCCACAAGCTGGAAGAGAGCCACGGGCCCGTCGATATCCTCATCAACAATGCCGGCATCACGCACGACGTCTTCCTGCACCGCATGCCCCAGGAAGCCTGGCACGAGGTGATCGAGACCAACCTCACCTCCTGCTTCAACATGTGCCGCACCGTCATCGGCAAGATGCGCGACCGGGGTTTCGGGCGCATCGTCAATGTCTCCTCCGTCAACGGGCAGACGGGACAGATCGGCCAGACCAACTACGCCGCCGCCAAGGCCGGCATCCTGGGCTTCACGAAGGCGCTGGCGCTCGAAAACGCGGCCAAGGGCATCACCGTGAACGCCATCTGCCCCGGCTATGTCGATACCGAGATGGTCCGCGCGATCCCGGAGCGCGTGCAGGAAGTCATCAAGAGCCAGATCCCGGTCGGGCGGTTCGGGGACCCGAGGGAGATCTGCCATGTCGTGCGCTTCCTGGTCGCCGACGACGCCTGTTTCGTCACCGGCTCGACAGTCTCGGTGAACGGCGGCCAGTATATGGCCTGACGTTCGAGAGGCGCGGCGATGGTTGGCGCGGAGAGGCCGGTCGTGGGAGTCGGGGTGGTCGTCCTGCGCGGGGGCGACGTGCTGCTGGTCCGGCGGGGCAAGCCGCCGCAAAAGGACCGGTGGAGCATTCCCGGCGGCAAGCAGGAGCGAGGCGAAACCGTCCGCGACGCCGCCCGCCGCGAAATCCGCGAGGAGACCGGGGTCGAGATCGCGCTGATCGGCCTTGTCGATGTCGTGGACGGCATCCGCCGCGACGAGACCGGCGCCGCGATTTCCCACTACACGCTGATCGACTTCGCCGCCGAATGGATCTCCGGCGAGGCGGTTGCGGGCGACGATGCGGCGGAGGCGCGCTGGACCCCGCTGGACGGTCTCGACGATTACCGGCTCTGGTCGGAGACGCGCCGGATTATCGCCGCCGCGGCCGCGATGCGTGATGATGCGCGGGGTCGTAAAGGCGGCTCTCCCTGAACCCTCCGGCCGCAAGCGCAGGCCCCGCCAGAATGAGCGCGCTGCGGACGAAGCCGGCGGCCTTCGCCCGCTCGCGTATCGTCGCAAGCGTGCCGGTCACGATTTTCTGGTCCGGCTGGCTCGCGCGATAGACCACGGCGACCGGACAGTCTTCCCCCAGCACCGGCGCAAGCGTGCGCACCACATTGGCAAGGTTGGCGGTCGAGAGGTGGATCGCCAAGGTGCCGCCGCTCCTGGCCTGGGCGGCAAGCTCCTCCCCGTCGGGCATGGCCGTCGCGCGCATGGCCGTCCGGGTGAGCGTGACGGTCTGGGCGATGCCGGGCACGGTGAGCTCGATGCCGAGCGCGGCGGCCGCAGCCGCGAAGGACGGCACCCCCGGCGTCACCGTGTAATCGATCCCCAGCCGGTCCAGGCGGCGCATCTGTTCGGCGGTCGCGCCGTAGAGCGACGGGTCGCCGGAATGCGCCCGCGCCACGTCCTTGCCTTCGGCTTCGGCGGCAACGAACTCCGCCTCGATTTCATCCAGGGTCATCGCGGCGGTGTCGAGGACTCTCGCGTCGTCCGGGGCCTCCGCAATTACCTCCTGCGGCACCAGCGAGCCCGCATAGAGCACCACCGGCGACGAGCGGATCAATGCCAGTCCGCGCACCGTTATCAGGTCCGGCGCGCCCGGCCCGGCGCCGATGAAATGCACGGTCACGGCAGATATCCCCTCGGCGTCACCACCCGGTCTCCGACGAGGACCGTCCGGCTGTTGCCCACGATCAGCACGGTCGTCATGTCCACGGCCTCCCGGTCGAGTCCGGCCAGCGTCTCGACGGCTACCAGCTCGTCCGCCCGGCCGAGATTGCGCGCCCTGACGACGGGCGTTCCGGGGTCCCGGTGCCGCGCGAGGATCGCCAGCGCTTCCTCCAGCGGTCCGCGGCGCTCCTTCGAAGCCGGGTTGTAGAAGACGATGACGAAATCGGCCGCCGCTGCCGCTTCCACACGGGCGCGTATCGCCTCCAGCGGCGTCAGCAGGTCCGACAGCGAAATGACGGAGAAGTCGTGGCCGAGCGGCGCGCCGGCTTTCGCGCTTGCAGCCTGCATGGCCGAGATGCCGGGCAGCACCGTCACCTCCACTTCGCCGCCGCTGCGTTCCAGCGCCAGCCCGGCGAGCGCATAGATGCCGGCGTCGCCCGAAGCGAGCAGCACGACAGTCCTGCCGTCGCGGGCGAGCCGGAGCGCCAGATCGACACGCTCCATCTCCTCGCCGATGGCCCGGGCGTGGCAGTGTTTCGCGCCGGTGAGGTCGGCAACCAGATCGAGATAGAGGCCGTAGCCCACGATGTCGGTCGCCCCGGCGATGGCGGCCTCTACCTCGGCCGTCCGCATGGACGCAGCGCCGGGGCCGACGCCCGCTACCGTCAGCCGGCCCGCCGGCGGCGCAATCCGGGCGACGGCGCAGGTGACGCGCTGCCCGATCCGCTTCGGCACGGCCAGAACCGCGCCCTCCCCGGCTGCTGCAAGCGCGGCCGCCTCCGCAACGCTCGCTGTGCCGACGGCGGCTCTGACTATGGCGGACGGGTTCGGCGCCGCGACCCGATCGAGCGTCGAGGCATCGAACAGACGCATCGGCAGGTCGAGCGCCGCAACCGCGGGCTCGTCCCCCTTCAGGTCCAGCGTCGCGACCGCGGCCAGCGACGCCCGCGCCAGGCCCTCGTCTTCCAGTGTCCGGGCGACATGGTCGAGCAGGAGGCCGGCGGGCGCGCCCCGCTCCAGCCCGACGCCGAGAATGAGGCTCGGCGGATGCAGCAGCAGTTGGTCCGTTTGCGGGGGAAAGGACCGGTCGGAGACCCGCACCGACAGCCTTCCCCCGGCCGACCAGGGCAGCGGCGCGAGCCACCCGGCGTCGCCTGCCTCGACCTCCAGGCGAACCGGTTCTCCGGCGATCAGCGCCGCCATGACCGGCTTCGCCATTCCGGGGTTGGCGAGCGCCCAGCCGGGCGGAGGATCATCCAGCGCCACGCCGAACAGGACATCGCTTGCGGTGGTTACGGCGGCTTGCACGCCAAGCGTCCGGGCGATCTGGCGGGCCAGCCGGTTGGCGCCCCGATGGCCGCCAAGCAGCGGCGCCACGGCGCTCCCGTCCTCGGCCACCGCCACCACGGGCGGCTCCTCCAGCTTGTCCGCCAGCAAGGGCGCCAGCCGCCGTATCGCAATGCCCGCGGCCATGATGGCGACGACCGGCTCGCCCGCGCGAAACCGGCCTTCCATCGCATCCAGCGGCAACGCTTCCAGACCCAGCCGTTCCGCAAGCCCGGCGCCGCGCCCGGTCAATACCACCGCGACCGTCACAGCCAGGCCCTGCCCCGCTTGTGGAGGAGGATCGTCGAGAAATAGGGCACTTCGCCCGGATCGACGCCATCGAGCGGCAGAACCCGCTCATCCGGCAGGCCGGCATGGACGACCAGCCGCGCGCAATCCCCGAGGCCGAGGCGCAAAAGCAGGGACCTGACACGCGAGAAATGGCGTCCGACCTTGACCAGAGCCGCCGAATCGCAGGCGGAGAGCCGGGCTTCCAAATCGCCGTCGGCGAGCGGGGCCGGCATGACCGAAAGCACGTCGTTGCGCGCCGCAAGCGCCGAACCCGCCGCCGCCGCGCAGGCCGTCAACGAGGAAACGCCGGGCACCACTTCGACGGGCCAGTCCGCCGACAGGCGGGCGAACAGGTAAAGGAAGGAGCCGTATAGAAACGGATCGCCCTGGCAGAGCACGGCAACGCCCCGCCCCGCTTCCAGATGCGCTCCGATCTCCGTTACGGCCCGGTCGTAAACGGCCTGGACGGGGAAACGGTCCGCCTGCATCGGCATCCTGATCGGCAGCTCGATCCGGGTGTCGTCGAGGTGGGAGGCGACGATGGAACGCGCGAAGCTCGGCCCTTCGAGCGGAGCCGGGAAGGCGAGGACGTCCGCCTGCCGGATGATGCGCAGGCCCTTGAGGGTCAGCAGTTCCGGATCGCCGGGGCCGACGCCGACGCCTATGATCCAGCCGCTCACGAGTCTCCCTGCCACGGTTTGCGCGCGGCCCACTGCGTCACCGCCATGGCGGGCCGGAAGGCGGTGAAACGCCCGACCGGCGCCGCCGCTTCCACCGAAATGCGGTAAAGCTCGCCGCCCCACTCCGACCGGGCGCGGACGAGCCGCGCTTCGCTTTCCAGCGTGACGGCATTGGCAACGATGCGCCCATGGGGCCGGAGCGCTGCCCATGCGGCTTCGGGAACGCCCTCTGCGCTGAGCCCGCCGCCGATAAACACGGCATCGGGCGCCGGCAATTCTTTCAGCGCCCCCGGCGCGTGTCCGGCCCGGATGTCGAGACCTGGCGCGCCGAGAGCTTCCGCATTGCGCGCCATCGTCGCGCGGCGCGCGTCAACCGGCTCCACCGCGCTCGCTGTGCCGCCGGCCCGTATCCACTCGATGGCGACGGCTCCCGAGCCCGCTCCGATATCCCAGAGATGCGCACCGGCTGTCGGGGCCAGCAGGGCCAGCGTCGCCGCGCGGACATGAGCCTTGGTCAGCATCCCGTCATGCTCGAAGAAATCGTCCGGCAGGCCGGGCGCCCGGGAGAATATGCGCGCGCCGTCACCGGCGACGCATTCGACGGCAAGCGTGTTGAGGTCCGGAACCTCCCCGGTCCAGCTATCGGCGCGGCCCTCCGCGCGGGTCTCCAGAGAACCGCCCATATGCGCAAGCGCCACCATGCGGCTTTCCCCGTAACCGTGGCGGGTGAGCCAGTCCGCGACGCGCGCGGGCGTGCCGCCGTCATGGGAGAGCGCCAGCAGTTTCGCGCCCGGCGCGACATGCAATGCGAGCAGACCGAGCGGCCTGCCATGCAGCGACAGCGTTGCCGTGCCTTCCAGCGGCCAGGCAAGCCGCGCCGCCGCCAGCGAGAAGGCGCCGGGAGCGGGGAGGATCCGCATTTCCCCGGCGGGCACTCTTCGCGCCAGCGACTTGCCGATGCCGAACCACATCGGGTCGCCCGTTGCCAGCACGACGGTCGGCCTTGGGCGCCGTGCGAGGATCGCGTCCAAGGTCACGGACAAGGGGCGCTGCCATGTCATGCGCTCCGCCGGTCCCGTTCCGGCCAGCGCCAGATGGCGTTTGCCGCCAACCAGGAATTCCGCGCTCCCGACTATGGCGCGGCCCAAGGCGTCGAGGCCGTCCTCGCCGATGCCGAGCACGGTCAGCCAGGGGGTCACGGCGCGCTCTCGGACGGATGAAGCAATGCGTTGACGGCAGCGGCGGCGAGCGCGCTTCCGCCGAAGCGGCCCCTGAGGGCAATATGCGGCAGGCCGCTCTCGATGAGCGCCGCCTTGGACTCCGCCGCGCCCACAAAGCCCACCGGAAAGCCCAGCACCGCCAGCGGCCTCGGCGCGCCTTCCGCGACGAGCTCCAGCAGCCGGAACAGGGCCGTCGGGGCGTTGCCGATCGCTATGACGGCGCCCTCGAACCGGTCCGCCAGCCTGTCCATGGCGGCCATCGCGCGCGTGCTTCCCCCGGCGCGGGCCGCTTCCGCGACCGGAGGCTCGTCGATGGCGCAGAGGGCATCCCGCCCGATAATGCCTTCCGCCGTCATGCGCGTATCCGCGATAAGGGGCGCGCCGGCCGCCAGGGCGGTTTCCGCCCGCTCGACGACGCCCGCGCTCAGGGCAAGGTCCCGCACGATCTCCGGCCGCCCGCAGGCATGGACGAGGCGCAAGGCAAGCCCGGCGGCGCGCGGCGGCAGGCCCGACAGGTCGGTTTCCTCGCGCGCCATGCGGAAGGAAAGCCGGTAGATCGCCGCCGGATCGCGCAGATATGTGTGCATCAGTGCCCGTGGGAGTGGCCGTGCCCATGCTCGTGGGAATGGTCGTGCCCGTGCTCGTGGGAATGCGCGTGGCCGCCGCCGCGCACATGGTGGTGATGCCCCGCCTGCGGCGTGCCGACCTCGTCCTCCCGCCCGACGATCTGCTCCCGGTATTTGCAGAGCGCGCAATTCATCAGGTTGTCGCCCGTCAATGCGCCCCGGACGCGCTCGGCGAAGCTGTCGAGCACCAGGGGATGGTCGTTCAGATAGGGCGCCTTCACGAAGGATATGTCCGGGTGAGCCGCCGCAACCTCGTCGGCCTGGTCGTAGATGCGGCGCACGAGCACGCCGGTGAACAGGAAATAGGGAAAGACGACGATCCGTGGAAAGCCGAGACGGGCGGCGCGCTCCAGCCCTGCATCCACGCGCGGGTGCGCCACGCCGGAATAGCAGGTCTCGGCCCAGCCGAAGCCCATTCCCTCCCACAACATGCGGGCGACCTTGCTGACATTGGAGTTGGCGTCGGGGTCGTTGGTGCCCCGCCCCACCACCATCAGCAGCGTCTCTTCGCGGGGCATACCATCGTCGAGCACGCTCTCGATGCGCGCGCGAGCCGCCTGCAGCAGCTTCGCGTCGATGGCGAGGTCCCGCCCCAGCCTTATGTCGATGTCGGGATGGGCGTGCGCGAACTCGTTGATCTCCGAGGGCACGTCGTTCTTCACATGCCCGGCGGCGAACAGCATGCCGGGGACGGCGAGTATGCGCCGGTTGCCGCGGCGGGCCAGCGCCTCCAGCCCTTCCCGGATCACCGGGCGGGCGAACTCAAGAAAGCCGATTTCCAGATCGTAATCCGGCAGGCGCGGCCGCAGCCCCTCGGCAAGGGACAGGAACTCCTGCACGGCATCGGCATCGCGGCTGCCGTGGCCGCAAACCATGACTCCGGTTCTGGGCATCACGCCTCTCGTTTAGAGTAGAATCGCCGCCATGATAGACGGAACGGCAGTCACCGTCCCGATCCTGCTCGGCGCCCTGCTGCTCGACGCCGCGCTGGGCGACATGCCGGCCCTGTTCCGCCGTGCGCCGCACCCGGTTGCGCTGCTCGGCCGCATGATCGACCGGCTGGATTCCCGCCTCAATCGCCCGGAGCGACCCGCCGCCGACCGGCAGACGCGCGGCGCCTTCGCACTGTTGGCCGTGGCCGGCGTTGCCGCCGCGGCCGGCTGGGCGGTCAGCCTGTTCGGGTGGCTCCCGACCCTGTTGCTGGCCTTCCTGCTCGTCGCGCAGCGCGGGCTTCACGACCATGTCGCGGCGGTCGCGGCCGGGCTCGACTCCGGCCTGGAGCAGGGCCGGGAGGCCGTGTCCCGCATTGCCGGCCGCGACCCGGCCTCGCTCGACGCCCACGGCGTCGCCCGCGCCGGGATCGAGTCGCTGGCGGAGAACTTTTCCGACAGCGTCGTCGCGCCCGCCTTCTGGTTCCTGCTGCTCGGCCTTCCGGGGCTTTGCGCCTTCAAGGCGATCAACACGCTCGACAGCATGGTCGGCCACCGCACGCAGCGCCATGAGGCCTTCGGCTCCTGGTCGGCGCGGGCCGACGACATCGCCTGTTTCCTGCCGGCGCGGATTTCCGCCCTGCTGCTCATGGCCGCGGCGTTCTGCTTCCGCCCCGCGAGCCCGCTCGGCGCGTGGCGCGCGGTGATGAACGATGCGCACCGCCACCGCTCGCCGAACGCCGGCTGGCCGGAGGCGGCGATGGCCGGCGCGCTGGGCCTGGCGCTCGCCGGCCCCCGGCGCTATGGCGGCAGGACGGTCAAGGACGCCTGGATGGGACAGGGCCGGAGCCGGGCGACGCCGCGGGACATTCGCCGCGCCCTGCGCCTCTTCATCGCGGCATGCGCGCTGCACGCCTGCCTGCTGGCCGTATTGTGGGCTGCCGGATAACGGCCGCCGGGAGGCGGAATCAACCCAGCAGGGGCGCCAGGATCTCGTCGAGTTCGTCCGCCGTCAACGCGCCCGGATGTTTGCGCCCGTCGATGATGAAACTCGGCGTCGAATCGATCTTGTAGTCCTCCTGGCCGGTCAGCCGCTCCTGGATGATCTTTTCCAGTCCCGCCTCGTTCTGGATGCAGTCGACCGCGCGCGCCTCGCTGAGGCCCGCCAACTGCCCGAGACGAACAAGTTCCGCCGCCGGGTTGTCGGAACGCGCCCAGCCTTTCTGGCCTTCGAAGAGCAATTGAAGGAACGGGAAATAGCGTTCGGCCGGTACGCATTCGGCAAGCGCCGCCGCCCGGAGCGCCAGCCCGTCAAGGGGAAAATCGCGAAAGACGAGCTTGACCTTTCCGGTGTCGATATAGGCGCTCTTCAGGTGCCGGTATCCCTCCGCATGGAACCGCGCGCAATGCGGACAAGTCAGCGATGAATATTCCAGGATCGTGACTCTTGCGCTTTCGTCCCCCAGCACGCGGTCTTCCGGCCCGATTTCCGGATTCGCAACGGCGTCTGCCGCATGGGCGGGCGGGCTGACGGAGAGTTGCGCGCCGGGCGATGCGCCGAAGAAGGAGTGGTAAGCGGCGCTGACGACGACGGCAACCGCCACGGTTATTGCAACGATCCATATGTTGCGCATCGGCAGAACCTCATACAAAGATATAGTATTCTAACTGCGAAATATGGCGCAAACAAGGCGTAAGGAAAAAATTATTTATGCATGATTGTTTTGCCGGAACCTGTATTCCGTTTCTCCTGTGCTCGAAGCGCGCCTCCCAGCCGGGCCAGGGCACTGCGCAATTCGGGGTCCGATATGCCGGAAATCGCAACCGGCTCCGGCGCCGGCTCCATCGAAGGCCGCACGGCCGGCGGCGGGGCAACGCGGCCCTGCTTCAGGGCGATGCGAACGACCGCCTTGCGCCCGAGAAACAAATTCACGCGGTCCCGGACCGTCGGCGCCTGGTGCTGGACATAGGGCGCCCAGGCGGACGCAACCCGCAGGTGCAACACGCCGCGGGCAAGCCGCATGGGCCGCGTCCAGGCGGCGATCTCAACGCCGACCACGCTTTCCCAACGCAACAGCAGGCGGGTCTCCGAAAAGCCGTGCTTTCGCGCCGTCGGCGCCAATCCGCGTTCCAGCGCCGCCCCGACAGCCACGAGCCGGCCCAGCCTCTGCCCGGTCCGGTTTCCTCCGGTCATCGTCCCAGCATGCCCGAAGCGCAAAAAACCGCAACGAAGGAAAACCGGCAACGCCAGTCGATATGATGGACCGGGACGGTCCTGCGGTACGGCGGAGAGGCCATGACGGCGAAGGCGGCGGCGCTGCTTGCCTGGTATGACGCGCATCGCCGCGAGCTGCCCTGGCGCGCGCCGCCGGGAGAGCGCGCCGGGCCCTACCGGGTCTGGCTGAGCGAGATCATGCTGCAGCAGACGGTGGCGGCAGCCGTCGCGCCCTATTTCCGCCGTTTCCTGGAGCGCTGGCCCGATGTCGGGGCGCTGGCCGCCGCCTCGCTGGACGAGGTGCTGCAGGCTTGGCAGGGGCTCGGCTATTACGCCCGCGCGCGCAACCTGCACGCCGCCGCCCGCATCGTCGCCGGGAAACATGGCGGGCGCTTCCCGGACAGCGAGGCCGGCCTGCGCGCCCTGCCCGGCGTCGGCGCCTACACGGCGGCCGCCATTGCCGCCATCGCCTTCGACCGCAAGGCGACGGTGGTGGACGGCAATGTCGAGCGGGTGATGGCGCGGCTCTTCCGCATCGGGACGCCGTTGCCCGCCGCGAAGAAGGCGATCCACAGGGCCGCGGCCGGGCTCACGCCGGACGAGCGCCCCGGCGACTATGCGCAGGCGGTCATGGACCTCGGCGCGACCGTCTGCCTGCCGCGCCGTCCCCGTTGCGGCGCCTGCCCCTGGTCGAAGGACTGCCTCGCCAGGGCGGCCGGGACTGCCGAAAACCTGCCGGTCAAGGCCCCGAAGCGGGACCGGCCCGTGCGGCGCGGCATCGCCTACTGGACCGAGGACGGCGCCGGGCGCGTCCTGCTCCGCCGCCGCCCGGAGACCGGCCTGCTGGGCGGCATGATGGAAGTGCCTTCCGGCCCCTGGGTCGAGGAGGGCTCGCCGCCCGAGGGCCCGCCGGTCGAAGGCGCATGGACACCCCTCGGCGCTATCGCCCGGCACGGCTTCACGCATTTCATCCTCGAACTGGACATACGGACCGGCAGGAGCGCCGCCGCCGCGCCCGCGGACTGCGTCTGGGCCCCCATCGACGCTCTCGACGGTTACGCCCTGCCCACGGCCATGAAGAAGGTCGTCCGGCTTGCGCTCGCCGGCAAGGACTAACTGACCCACACGCTGACTAACTGATCCGCGCTTGGCGAATATACGACGCAACCCAGTCGACTGCCGCTTCCAATTCATCGAAAGCCTCTATTCTCACACCCGTTCGCGCAAGCCCGGCAGCCTCGGACACTCGGCGGGGTAGACGAAGCCGATGCAAAATATTCCCCAATACCAACACGTCGTCACGGAATGCATCGTCAGGCCGCGCAAGCGGAATTACATGGTAGGCCACCATTCGCGCCACTGGTACGCGACTGAACCACCGCTTCGGAAAAGCATCATCGATATGCGCCTTTATAGACTTGTCCTTCCAATTCCTCCCTGTCGCCACCTGAGCCGCCGCCAGCAAACACCCTGGGAGACCATCGCCCGGTAAACGCCAAGCAAACACGTCAATTTGGTCGTCCTTCGGATGAGCCGGCGCAGTTCTATCAGCGCCAACGCTTCCATCTTTTACGACGCTCCAGACTTGAGAGAGCTTCTCAATGAATCCCGTTCGATCAGGTCTTGGAAAACCGAATGACCACGCTGGACCACCAACCTCAGCCGCGAGCGCCGCTGTCGCAAAATACTGAAAATACTTCCGGAGCTCCCTTACTTCTTCTTCTGATGGGTGCAAATCCGACCCGTTCAATAGTGGCGACAGCGACCGAAGATTCGAAAGCACCAGCGACAATATATATGCTGTTTGTCCCAAATCATTCGGATTAAAGGACAAACTAATGACATCCCCTTGATGATCGACATTGAACGGATAGGCGTCAGCCAACGCCCGCCGTCTACTTACAATTCTTCCTACAGCCTCAACCGAGACATTTTCGCGATATTCGACTTCTTGGTTGACATCACGAAATTCTGAATCCGCATCCATTTCAAGGGCCTCAATAATATCGTGAGAAAACGACATATCTTCATCCGAAAATATGGCCTTCAATTCCAAATAATCAGCAGCTAAATCCAAATTTGATGTACTACCATAGACAAATTCATCCGATGGAAAATAGACCATGGTGTATTATTCATCCAAATCGCTAGATTCTTGGACCTTTTTTCTCATTCGACTAAGAATCATCTGAGATGTCTCAACGATATCCTCAGCCACCCCAATCAACGAACCTCCCTGACCATCAAACCCCCTCAGGCTATTAGCCGCCTCCTGAATCTCTCGCCGTGCCCTAACCAAGGATTCGGAGAATTTCCTGCCGGCCGGTTGCGTACTTTCGTACGCTTCTCTCAATGACCCATTCGCTCTTAAAATCGCGAGCCCTTCACTGCTTTCTAATATGTCGCCCAAACGCTTAATATCTGGATTTTGAGACGTAACTATTGGTTCTATATCCTTTTCCTTAGAGCCATATATCCACATCAAAACTTCCGAAAGACGTTCAATCTGTTGATCTGGCACGGGGTTTGGGCTTGGATCAAAGCGAGACCATGATGGACCTAACCCGAGAAACCGCATATATACCGGTCGAGAAAGCGCTGTATAAAGATGAGAGAAGCTGAAACGTGGATTCATCCTATCTGCAATATCAAAAACATTCTCTTGTTGGGCTTGGTCTAGAACGTAAATCGCATTGACCATTCGCTTTACGGTGTCATGTCTGTCTCCGATTCGGTTCGCGACCTCCGCAAGAGAAACATTGTCACTACGATACCAATCTGCCGCAAATCTAGCTTTAGCATATGAGTCCCATCTCGCGGCACCGTTGATATGTTTAAAGCCAATGAATGAGCGCGCATCTTCTCGACTAGCGACTCGATAGACAGAGATACTTTCGAAAGTACCTTGGTCTGTACTAGAAATATCGGGTAAAGCGATTCTAGTACCTGCTCGCTTACCTACGCGCTCGGCCAGTTCGGGTTCCCGTAACAACCTTATCGCCGCCAATCTGCGATTTCCTTCAAGCACAACAAGATGCTCATTCTCGGCTAAAACGATAAGAGGCTCAATATCCAAGTACCCGTTGCTGGCGATGGATTGGAGCAACTCTCTCAGGTCTTCTGCGCGGTAGAGTTGCGCAATTATGTCTTCATCCGTGGCTTTCTCTTCCAAGTGTATCAAGCGAGGATTACGATAATCCAGAACGAGCCAGTCCACTGGAACAGGAACAACGGCCTTTAAGGGCACTTCTTCCAAAGTTGTGGTTGTGGGGTTCATAGACGGCGATCCTCGATTAAGGAACGGTTGGCCACGCGGGAGCCTGTTCCTTGCCCTATGCTACCACTACAAAAGCCGATTACGCAAAGGGGACGCCATGCCGAGCCTTGGCGATGGCAGGCTTCTTTGAAAGCAACCGAATTTCCGCTGATTCGGTCAGGTCCAAAAGCCGCGCTCGCGGCTTGCGCTCGCCGGCAAGGACCGGTTAATCTGAACATATGAAGAACGACGGCGTCCTTCTCGCGCGCGGCGTGTGCCGGTTCCTGCGTCACGCCGGCTATGCGGTGCTGACCGAGTTCACCCTGCGCAACCGCCGCCGCGTGGATGTGATCGCGATCACCGAGGACGGCCGGATTGCCGTCGTCGAGGTGAAGTCCTCGGAAGCCGATTTCCGCGCGGACGCCAAGTGGCGCGACTATCTGGACTACTGCGATGCGTTCTATTTCGCCGTCCCGGAAGGGTTTCCGAGGCGCCTCATTCCGGAAAGCTGCGGCCTGCTGGTTGCGGACGGCTTCGGCGCGGAGCTGCTGCGCGAGCCGGAGCACGGCCGGGTCAACCCGGCGCGGCGCAAGTCGCTCATCACGAAATTCGCGCGTGCGGCGGGCCTCCGCCTCCAGGCGCTGACGGACCCGGACAGCGCCGTCAGCGGTCGCTGAAGGCGGCGATCCGCTCGAAGGTCTCGGGGTCGTTGTAGGAGCGCGCCACCGCGTCCACCTCGCGCTCCATCGCGTCTGCCACATCGCCGTAGGCGGCGCGGTTGAGCGTGCGCTTCATGTCGCGGACGGCGCGCACCGGCAGCGCCGCCAGCCGTTCGGCCACGGCCGCGGCCTCGTCCAGCAGCGCATCGTCCGCCGCAACCCGCCAGGCGATGCCGAGTTCATGCAGCGCCGCCGCATCGTAGCGCTCGCCGAGCATCAGCAGTTCCTTCGTCTTCTGCAGGCCGATCAGGTTCGGCAGGATGGCCGAGACGCCGCCGGTGACGAACAGGCCCCAGGACACTTCCGGGAAGAAACCGCGCGCACTCTCGGCCCAGATCGGGAAGTCGCAGTTGAGCGCCCATTCGAAGCCGCCGCCGACCGCCCAGCCGTGGATCGCGCCGACCACCGGCACATCGCCAAAGACGATGGCGCGCGTGACGTCCTGGATCGCCTGCGCCCGCGCGCGCGCCGCGGCTTCGCTGCCCGCGATCTTCCGCGCCTTGAGGTCCGCGCCCGCGCAGAAGGCCCGCCCGGCGCCCCGGAAGACGATGGCGCGCGTGCCGGCATCGGCATTGGCGTCCCGGAACGCCTGCGTCAGCGCGGGGACCAGGGCGTCGTCGATCGCATTCAGCGCCTCCGGCCGGTTGAGCACGATATGGCGCACCGCGCCCCTTTGCTCGGTCAGAACGACAGACCCGGTTGCGGACATGGCTTGGACCTCTCCTCGACTGGCCGGCTATTGTAGCGGCTTCCGCCCGGGAGAACGCGCACCGATGACCAATCTCGTTCAATTGGAGATCCGCGACCGCCGGCCCTTCGCCGGGGGCGAGCGGTTCGCGGGGACCGGGGCCTATGAGCGCATCGAGGGCCGCGCACACTACCGGGTCGATCCGCTGGCGCCGGCGCAGGCGGGGGTGACGGACATGGCGCTCGCGCCGAGGGACGGCGACGGGCTGGTCTCCTTCAGCGCCGATGTCTTCATCCTGCAGCCGGCGGACCCGGCGCTCGGCAACCGGCGGCTGTTCTTCGACTGGGGCAACCGGGGCAACAAGCGCGCGCTCCAGTATTTCTGCGACGCCGGGCACAGCAACGACCCGGAGACCCCGGCCCATGCCGGCAACGGCTTCCTGTTCCGGCGCGGCTACACCGTCGTCTTCGGCGCCTGGCAGGGCGACCTGCTGCCGGGCGAGGGCCGGATGCTGCTCGACCTGCCGGTTGCGCGCCGCGAGGACGGGCCGGTGACGGGGCCGGTGCGCACCGAATTCATCGCCGACGAGGCGGGCGTCACCTACCTGCCGCTCAGCGGCCGCGGCTCGACGCGCTCCCATCCTGCGGTCTCTCTCGATACGGCGAAGGCGAGCCTCACCATGCGGCCCTACGCGGACGCGCCGCGCGAGCCGGTGCCGCCGGACGCCTGGTCCTTCGCGCGCATCGAGACCGGCGGCGGGCTCGACGGGCTCGGGCCCGAACGGTCCGTCGTGCCGTCGGACAGCCACATCTTCATGCCCGGAGGCTTCCGCCCCGGCTGGATCTACGAGATCGTCTATGAGGGCCGCGACCCGCTGGTGATGGGCCTCGGGCATGTCGCGGTGCGCGACCTTGTGAGCTGGCTGCGCTACGAGGAGGGCGTCGGCAACCCGCTCGGCGGCATCGACAGGGCCTACGGATACGGCCGCTCCCAGACGGGCCGCGCGATCCGCGATTTCGTCTGGCGGGGCTTCAATGCCGACGCCGCCGGCCGGCGGGTGTTCGACGGGCTGATGCCGCATGTCTCGGGCGCGGGCGGCAAGTGGCTGAACCAGCGCTTCGCCAATGCCGTGGTCTCGGGCGGCCAGCAGCATGAGGACCATTACGCGCCCGCCGACGGTTTCCCCTTCGCCTACAGCCCCTGCACGGACCCCCACAGCGGCCGCACCGACGCCATCCTGAAGCGCCCGGATACCGACCCGCTCATCGTCCACACGCAGACCGCGACGGAATACTGGCAGCGGCGCGGCTCGCTGGTCCACACGGACTGCGAGGGCAACGACCTCGCCGAGCCGGAGGGTGTGCGCATCTACCACTGGACCGGCACCCAGCATTCCGCCGACCCCAACCAGCGCGAGCCGCGCCGGGCGGTCTGCGAACACTGGCTGAATGTCGCGCAGACCTCGATGCTGTTCCGCGCGATGCTCGACGCGCTCGACCGCTGGGCGGACGGCGGCCCGCCGCCCCCGCCGAGCCGCCATCCCCGCGCCGCCGACGGCACGCTTGTGCCCTACGCGGCGTGGCGGGAGCAGTTCCCGGCGATCCCCGGCGGGGCCGCGCCGCAATCGCCCAACCTCATGCCGGCGCTCGATTTCGGCCCGCGCGCCGGCGAGGGGATTCTCGACCGCGAACCGCCGGAGGTGCTGGCCGAAGAGGGCTATCCGGTGCTGGTGCCGGCGGTCGATGCGGACGGCAACGAGATTGCGGGCGTCCGCGCGCCGATGATCGCCGCGCCCGTCGGCACCTTCGCCGGCTGGAACATCCGCCGGCGCGGCATTGCGGGCGGGGCGATGCACGAGTTCTCCGGCAGCTACATTCCCTTTCCGGACACGCCGGAGGAACGCACGGCGGTGGGCGACCCCCGCCCCTCTCTGCTGGAGCGCTACGGGGACGCGGCCGGCTATCTGCGGGCGATAGAGGCCGCGGCGCGGACGCTCATCGAGGAGGGGTTCATGCTGGAGGAGGACCTGCCGCGCGTGCTGGCCCGGGCCGAGGACTGGGGCCGGCCGCTGACCGACGTGCGGCTCCCCTGACCGATGGCGGCCTTCCCTCTCGACCATACCGGCCAGATGCGCGCCGACCTCGACGTGGGCGCCGCCGCCCTGGAGCGGCTGGGCTTCCTGCTCTCCCCGGAAACGCCGCAGCAGGGCGCCGTTCCGGGCGAAGACGGGATGCGGCCCTGGGCCACGGCCAACCGCTGCGCGCTCTTCCGCGAGGGCTATCTGGAGCTGATCGGCATTCGCGCGCCCGGCCGCTTCAACCCGTGGTCGCATTTCATGGCCCGGCACGAAGGCATCCACATCGCGGCCTTCCGCTGCAACTCGGCGGACGAGGCGTGGCCGGGCCTGGCGGCGCAGGGCTTCCGGCCGCCGGTGCAGCGCGCCCGCTCGACGCCGGCGGGCGAGATGCGCTTCCGCAACATCTTCTCCGAGGACGCAGGCTGGCCGGAGGGGCGCATCATCGTCATCGAGCACCAGACGCCGGAAGTGCTGTGGCGGCCGGAACTGCTGGAGCATCCGAACGGCGCAAGCGCGCTCCGGCAATGCCTGTTCGTCTCCGACCGGCCGGACGAGCTGTCGGTCAGGCTCGCCGCTTTCGGGGCGGACCTGGCGGGCTGCGCAGTGCTGTCCGCCGGGGACTTCGCGGAGATGTTCCCCGGCGAGGCCCCGCCGTCCCCGCCCTGCATGGCCGGGCATGTCATCGCCTTCGCCGACCTCGACCGCGCCATCCGCCTCATGGAAGGCAATGGCGTCCCTGTGGGGCGGGACAGGCTCGGGCGGGCCTTTGTCGGCCGCGCCCACAATAACGGCGCCGTCATGGTGCTGACCGAGGACCGCCCCGCCTGACGGCATGGGCCGTACCCGGCCAGGCGGCGGCATCCGGCCTCCGATCGAAAGACATAGTTTGTTCCCAAAACATGATATTATTCTCGGACAAAATTTGACATATTGGAAAATGTGCTACAATGAGGGTAGGAGGAAGCGGCATCCGCGGCACCGGTTCCTCCCTTTCGCGCCGGCGCGAAAAAAACCCGGAGAAACGCACGGGCGAAGTGCGCCCCGCGCCTGCCTCGCGCGCGGGCAATCAGGTGCGCGAACCGCGCCGGCGCCGACACCCGCCCGCGCCCGCACGCGAAACGCGCGCAAAACAGGGTCCGGGCCCCGGACTGGAGGACCGGAGTGCGAAGGGAATGATACCCGCGGTCGTTGACCGGCGCCCATGACGGCTTCGACGCCCGCCGCCCGATCGCCCCCTTCCGTCATGCCCGGACTTGTTCCGGGCATCCATGCGGCCGCTTGGCCGGACGGAAACGGTTGAGGGAGATGCCCGGAACAAGTCCGGGCATGACGAGAAGAGGACATGAGTCCCAAGTCGAGGCCGTTGGTATGAAACGCAAGGAAGGAAAGGCCGCCGCAAGGGCGGAACATGACAAAACATGACATCTCATGACACAGTGCAGAGGGGTTCCGTGTCCGGGGCTGCCGGCTTCGCGCTTCCGCCTGTGGCGGGCGGGGCCGGTTCGCTCTCGAATGCCGGGGCCGTGCAGCGAAGGGGGAGGACATGACGGGGGACCGGTTCCGCTTTCCGAAGGTCGAGTTCGGCCCCGAGGAACGCGCGCTCAGGGAGGAAGTCCGCGACTTCATCCGCGAGGAACGGGCGTCCGGCGGCTTCACGCCGATGGCGGACAGCTGGGGGTCCGGCTGGTCGCCGGAATGGTCGCGCAAGATGGGCGCGCGCGGCTGGCTCGGCATGATGTGGCCGAAGCAGTATGGCGGCGGCGAAAAGCCCGCGCTGCACCGCTACATCGTCACCGAGGAGATGGTGTCGGCCGGCGCGCCCTGCGCCGCCCACTGGGTCGCCGACCGCCAGTCCGGGCCGCTGCTGCTGCGCTACGGCGCGGAGGAGCAGCGGCGCTCCATCCTGCCGCGCATCGCCGCAGGGGAATGCTATTTCGCCATCGGCATGAGCGAGCCGGACTCCGGCTCCGACCTCGCCTCGGTCCGGACCACGGCCACCAAGGTCGATGGCGGCTGGACGATCAACGGGCGCAAGATCTGGTCCTCGGGCGCACACCGCTCGCATTACATGATCGCCTTGGTCCGCACTTCGCCCCGCGACATGAAGGCCCGCCACGCCGGCCTGACGCAGTTCCTGATCGACCTCAAGGCTCCCGGCATCGAGATACGCGGCATCCGCAACATCGCCGGCGAGCGCCATTTCAACGAGACCGTGTTCGACGATGCCTTCGTGCCCGACGACATGGTGATCGGCGAGGCCGGGGACGGCTGGCGGCAGGTGACGAGCGAGCTCGCCATCGAGCGCTCGGGGCCGGAGCGGTTCCTGTCCACTTTCCCCGTGCTGACGGAGCTGGTGCGGGAACTCGGCCCGGAGCCGGGCGAGCGGGACGCCGAGACGGTCGGCGCGCTGGCGGCGCGGACCATGGCGCTCAGGCGCATGTCGCTCGGCATATCCAGGCTGCTGGACGAAGGCGAAGCCCCGGAAGTCGCCGCCGCGCTCGTCAAGGACCTCGGCACCTGCTTCGAGGGCGAACTCGTGCGCGAGGCGCGGAACCTGCTGCCCGCAACGGCGGCGAGCCAGTCCCCGGACCTCTACGGCAAGGTGCTGGCGGACGGGGTGCTCCATGTGCCCTCCTCCACCATTCGCGGCGGCACCAACGAGGTGCTGAAGGGAATCGTCGCGCGGGAGCTCGGCCTCAGATGAGCGACCGCATCGTCCTCGATACGGCCGAGCGCATCCTCGCCGACCTCTGCCCGCCGGAGGCCGTCAACGATGCCGAGACCGGCGTCTGGCCGGCGGCGCTCTGGGAGGCGCTGGAGGAGAGCGGCCTCACCCTTGCCTGGGTCCGCGAGGAACTGGGCGGCGGCGGCGCGGAGACGGGCGACGGCTTCGGCATATTGAAGGCGGCCGGCGCCTGGGCGGTCCCGGCCCCGCTGGCGGAGACGCTGCTGGCGGGCTGGCTTCTGGAGCAGGGCGGCCTCGCCGCGCCGGGCGGTCCCATGACCGTGGCCCCGGTCGGCCCGGCGGACGCTGTCGCACTCGAAGACGGCGTGCTCTCCGGCACGGCGCGGCAGGTGCCGTTCGCGCGTCAGGCCGGACATGTCGCGCTGCTCGCGGCGGGCCGCATCCTCCTCGTCGAGCGGGAAGCCTGCGCGCTGGCGCCGGGAACGAGCCTTGCCGGCGAGGCGCGGGACGACATCGCATTGGACGGCGTGCGCCCGCTGCGCTCGGCCCCGGCGCCCGAGGGACTCGACCGGGACCGCCTGACGCTGGTCGGCGCGGCGGTGCGCGCGGCGCAGATGGCGGGCGCGCTCTCCCGGCTGCTCGACCAGTCGGTGCAGTATGCGCAGGAGCGCGAGCAGTTCGGCCGGCCTATCGGGCGCTTCCAGGCGGTGCAGCACGCGCTGGCGGAGCTTGCCGGCGAGGCGGCCGCGGCCGAAGCGGCGGCGGACGCTGCGGGCGAGGCCGTCGCGGCCGGGGATTTCGGCCCTGCCGGCGTCGCGGCCATTGCGGCGGCCAAGGCGCGCGCCGGCGAGGCGGCGTCCAAGGGGGCGGCGATTGCGCACCAGGTCCACGGCGCCATGGGTTTCACCTACGAGCATTCCCTGCACCACCGCACCAGGAGGCTGTGGTGCTGGCGGGACGAGTTCGGCAATGAGCGCGTCTGGTCGGTCCGGCTCGGCCGCCTGATTGCCGCAGAGGGCGCGGACGCGCTCTGGCCCTTCGTGACCGGGAGCCATGCGGCATGACTGGCCATCGCGACGCCGTGGAGGCGCTCAGGGCCGAATTGCGCCGGCGGAGCCTCGACGGTTTCCTGGTGCCGCGCGCGGACGAATATCAGGGAGAGTATGTGCCGCCGAGCGCGGCGCGCCTGGCCTGGCTGACCGGCTTCACCGGCTCGGCCGGGATCGCTGTCCTGCTGCTGGAAAAGGGCGCGGTGTTCAGCGACGGCCGTTACACGCTGCAGATGCCGGAGCAGGTGGATACGGAGGTCTTCGAGTGCCTCCACATCAGCGACGATCCGCCCGACGAATGGGTCGCGGCGAACCTGCCGCCGGGCGGCGCGCTCGGCTACGACCCCTGGCTGCATGTGGAGAAGGAGGTCCGGAAGTTCGAGAAGGCCGCCGGCAAGGCGGGCGGCCGTCTGGTCGCCTGCGCGGAGAATCCGCTGGATGCAGTCTGGGCCGACCGGCCGGCTCCTCCGGCCGCGCCGATGGTCGCCCACGACATCGCTTATGCCGGCCGCGAGTCGGCCGACAAGCGCCGCGAACTTGCCGCCGCGCTGGACGAGGCCGGCCGCGACGCCGCGGTGCTGACCCTGCCGGACTCCATCGCCTGGCTGCTGAATGTCCGCGGCGGCGACGTCGCCCACACGCCGCTGCCGCTCTGCTTCGCGCTGCTGGACCGTGAAGGGAAGGTGGAGTTGTTCGTCGATCCGGCGAAGCCTGCGGCGGGCCTGGGTGGGCATCTCGGCAATGAGGTCTCGCTTGCCCCGCCGGAGGCGTTCGGACCGGCGCTCGACGCGCTCGCCGGCAGAACGGTGCAGGTCGATGCCGCCCGTGCGCCGGCGTGGGTGGTTTCCCGTCTGGAGGCGGCGGGCGCGAAGATCGAACGCGAGCGCGACCCCTGCATCCTGCCCAAGGCCTGCAAGAACGAGGGCGAGATTGCCGGCGCGAGGGCCGCGCACCGCCGCGATGCCGGCGCGATGGCGGACTTCCTCGCCTGGCTGGACCGCGAAGGGCCTGCTGGCAGGCAGACGGAGCTTTCCGCCGCCGCCCGCCTGCGCGGCTACCGCAAAGCGTTGCCGCTCTTCCGCGACCTCAGCTTCCCGACGATTTCCGGCGCGGGGCCCAACGGCGCGGTCGTGCATTACGGCGTGACCGAGGGCACCGACCGCGCGCTTGCGCCGGACATGCTCTACCTGGTCGATTCCGGCGCGCAGTTCCTCGACGGCACGACCGACATCACCCGCACGATCGTCATAGGCGCCCCGACGGAGCGCCAGCGCGCCTGCTTCACGCGCGTGTTGAAGGGACATATCGCGCTCGCCGCGGCGAGGTTTCCCGAGGGAACGACCGGCGCCCAGCTGGACGCGCTGGCCCGCGCGCCGCTCTGGCAGGGAGGCCTCGATTTCGACCACGGCACCGGCCACGGCGTCGGCAGCTATCTGTCGGTGCATGAAGGCCCGCAGCGCGTCGCCCGGAGCGGCAACGAGCCCCTGCTGCCGGGCATGATCGTCTCCAACGAACCCGGCTATTACGAGGCGGGCGCGTTCGGCATCCGCATCGAGAACCTGCTGCTCGTGCGCGAAGACCCCGATTTCCCGGAGATGCTGAGCTTCGAGACGCTGACCTTCGCGCCCATCGACCGCCGCCTGATCGACACCGCGCTGCTCACCCCCGCCGAGCGCGACTGGCTGAACGCCTATCACGCCGAAGTGCGCAAGGTCGCCGCCTGCGAAGACCCCCTCTGGCTGGAAGCCGCCACCGCCCCGGTCTGACCCCGCTCCACGAAAGCATGATACCAGCGGTCGTTGACCGGAACCGATGGCGAAGCCACCTCCACCGTCGCCCCGGCCCCCGAGCCGGGGCCCATCCCTGATACCAAGATGCGTGATTCGGGACTCATGTTGGGAGCATTCATACCAGCGGTCGTTGAACGGAACCCATGACAGATTCGACGCCCGCCGCCCGATCGCCCCCTTCCGTCATGCCCGGACTTGTTCCACGGCTGTCCGGTTCAGCCATTGGGCGAAGCCGAGCGGGGGTTTTGGACGCGCGCAACGTCTCCTGTCCCCTCGCTTTCCACCGTGCCTGAATGCGCCCCCTCCGTCATGCCCGGACTTGTTCCGGGCATCCCCTTCCACCGCTTCCGCTGCACGGCCGCATGGATGCCCGGAACAAGTCCACGGCTGTCCGGTTTATTTTTGTGGACGGGTTGCATGGCATTGATTCTACTGGCGTCCAAGCGTTTGCGAACGTTTTGGACACGAAGGAGGCTCAATGCCATGCGCC
>JAJDVH010000182.1 GCA_022826185.1 Alphaproteobacteria bacterium | reverse complement strand
CACCCCCCGGCAGGAACCGCGCCTCAGGCGCAACCCATACCCCTGCGCCCTCAAACCGAAATACAAAACCCGCCACCAACAACACCCAGCCGATTGCTAAACTTGGCCGGACGACGCTCGCGGTGAGAAATCCGGGCTAACCGCCCGGTGTCAGGCGGCCCTCTGCGCTGTCTCAAGCAAATCATTAACAACACGCTCCAGATGATTGAGTGTGTTGCATTCACGCAGGAGGTCGCAATAAGGCCGGTAGCGGCGCATTTCGCTGTCTCCCGTGCCCCAGAGCGGCGGCGGCTCCGGATTGAGCCAGATGAGCCGCTTGCAGCGCTCGTGCATCTCCTTCAGGTATTCTGCCTTCGGGTCGGTGTTGTTCGACCGCGCGTCGCCCAGAATGATGACCGTCGTGTTGCGGTCCACATCGGCCAGGAAACTCTCGCGGAAATTGGTGAGCGACTCGCCGTAGTCCGTCGGCATGTATCCGACCTTCTGCATCACCTTGTCGGCGGCCTCGTCCGCAATGTTGTCCTTGAAGTGCTCCGAGACCTCGATGAGGTAGCCGGAAAAGGCGAAGCTGCGAATGTCGTGCAGGAGCTCGTGCAGCTCGTAGAGGAACTGCAGCAGGAACCGCGCGACGCTCGCCACGGAGCCGCTGACATCGCAGATCGCCATGACGCGGGGCCGGCCCAGCTTGCGCTTCTTCCACTCCAGTTCGAACAGCACGCCGTCATTGCCGTAATTGCGGCGCATGGTGCGGCGGATGTCGAGCTGGCCCCGGTTCTTCATCTTGCGCCGCCGGGAATGCAGCGCCACCAGCCGGCGGCAGATCTTCTCGACGATGCGGCGCATCTGCTCCCGGTCGCGGCGGTCCAGATTGCCGAGCCGGGACCGCCGCAGCCGGTCTTCCCTCAGTTCCTGGGAAGTCGCCGCGCCCTGGAGCGAAAGCTGCTGCTCGACATAGTTCCGCACCTGCTCGAACAGCCAGGCCCGGCTTTCCTGCAAGGCCTGCCCGGCGCTGCCGCCGCCGCCCTGCCCGCCCATTGCCTGGATCTGCGCATCCACGCCCTCGACGCCCATCTGCTGGAGCACGCGCTGGGTATAGAGGCCGCGCTGGGTGAAGAAGCGGATGTTCTCGACGCCGACCTCCACCGCCGCCTCCTGCATGGCGAGCGCAAGCGCCGCGCGGTCGCCCGCCTCCAGCATGGCCAGCAGGTCTCCGCCGTCCGCCTGTTCGTTCTCCTCGGGCGGCTCCCCGTCCCGGTGGTCGTGGAAACTCTCGAAGGCGAAAAATTCGTCGAAGATGCGGGTGAAGCCGGTCTTTTCCTCGGGCGTCTTGGCAAGCGCCATGGCAAGGGCGTCATGCAGGCTTTGCCGGTCGGACCAGCCCATCAGCCGCGCCGTCTCCATTGCGTCGAGCGTCTCGGCGACGGAAACCCGGATCTCCGCCCCGCGCAGCGCGGACAGGAAATTCGTGAAGGTGCGCTCCATCAGGCGCGCGCGCCGTCCGCCTTCTTGGCCTGGCGCGTGAACCCGTAAAGCTCCCCGTCAACGGACTGGATGTCCTCCTCGAATTTGAGGAAGACGTTGAGCGTTTCCCGAACCATGTCCGCTTCGAGTTCGTCGGCATGCAGCAGCAGCAACACGCGCGCCCAGTCGATGGATTCGCTGACGGAGGGCTGCTTTTTCAGGTCGAGTTCGCGCACCTGCTGCACGAAGGAAACGAGCTGGTATTTCAGGTTGCGCGGTATCTCCGGGATGCGGGCCTGGATGATCTCCCGTTCGAGCGGCGCATCGGGAAACGGCACATAGAGATGCAGGCAGCGCCGCTTGAGCGCGTCGCTCATCTCGCGGGTGTTGTTGGAGGTAAGGAACACCACCGGACGCCGTCCGGCCTTGATCGTCCCGAGCTCCGGGATCGAAACCTGGAATTCGGACAGGATTTCCAGAAGGAAGGCCTCGAATTCATGGTCGGACTTGTCCACCTCGTCGATCAGCAGCACCGCGCCGCCGGGCTCGCGCAGCGCCTTGAGCAGGGGCCGCGGCGCAAGGAAGCGCTCGGAGAAGAACACATCCGCATGGGCATGCAGCCGGTCCATCGATTCCTTGAGCCCCTGGGCCTCGCCCAGCACCTCGCCCAGCTTGTCCCGCAGGATTTGCGTGTAGAGAAGCTGCTTGGCGTAGCGCCACTCGTAGAGCGCCTTGGCCTCGTCGAGGCCTTCGTAGCATTGCAGCCGGATGAGCGGCAGGTCGAGATAGGCCGCCGTCGTGTTCGCAAGCTCGGTCTTGCCGACGCCGGCAGGGCCTTCCACGAGAACCGGCTTGCCCAGGTGGCCCGCAACATAGATCGCCGTTGCAATCTGGCGCGAACAGATATAGCCGAGTTCCGCATAGCCTTCGCGGACGCGCTCGATGGACTCCAGCTTTTCCAGTTGTTCGGGGGTCATACCTTGTCCGGGGAATAGAGAGCGGCGGATATTGCCTGCTGCTTTCGGGCGATACAACCGAGCCGGGTCGTGCGAAACCGCCGCATGAGCCTCCTCCATCCCCGCTCTGCACAGCGTCGATTTCGATGAGGCCCGACCGGCCGGGGCGCGGCATTGCGTTGATGATCGTGGCGATGGCGATGCTGGCCGGCCTCGACGCTGTCGGCAAGCTCGCGACCCAGACCTATCCCGTCTCGCAGGTGCTGTTCCTGCGCTTCGCCCTGTTTCTCGCCTTTGCGCTGGCGCTTGCGGCCCGGCGCGGCGGTATCGGCGCCTTGCTGCGGACGCCGAACTGGCGCCTGCAACTGTTTCGGTCCTTCGTGCTGGCATTCGAGATGTGGCTGTTCGTCTATGCGATCTCGAAACTGCCGCTTGCGGACGTCCATGCGGTGGCGGCAGCCTCGCCGCTCATTGCCACCGCCCTGGCCGTTCCCCTGCTGGGCGAGCGCGTGGGCCCCTGGAGGTGGGCCGCGGTGATGCTGGGATTCGCCGGCACGCTGGTCGTCATTCGACCGGGCGTCGGCGTCTTCGACCCCCTGACTCTTCTGCCGCTCGTCGCTGCGTTCGGCTGGGCCTACTACCAGCTGCTTCTGCGCCGCCTGCGCGAAGACCGGCCCGAGACGACCCTGCTCTACACGGCCGTCATCGGGTTCGCCGTCTGGAGCGCGTCGGTTCCGTTCGCCTGGGAGCCTCCGGATGCTTACGGGTGGACGCTTCTCGGCGCGGTCGGGGTGCTCGGAATTGTCACGCACGGCCTGTTGATTCTTGCAGCGAGAGAGGCGCCGGCGGCCGTTTTGCAGCCGTTCAACTACACGCTTCTGGTCTGGGCGACGCTTTGGGGGTGGGTCGGTTTCGGCGCCTTTCCCGATTCCTGGACGATCATCGGCGCCACCGTGGTGGTCTCGAGCGGCCTTTTCGCCATCTGGCGCGAACGCCGTCAGGTTTTGCGCCGCCGTTAGAGCGCGATCCGGTCCAACAGCGTCGACGGCCTTGACCTCATTCGTCGCCCCGGACCCCGATCCGGGGCCCAGCCTCGACCGGTTCAGCCTGAGGCGAGTGCCGGGAGATGGCCCCCGGATCTTCGCTCCGCTCCGTCCGGGGTGACGGTTGAGGTTGCGCGGACGAGGCCGTTTCAGCACGAACGGATTATGCACCGACAGCGTGCCGTTCCGGCCGCGCCGGGCAATTGGTGCATAATGCCGGCAACGCAAATCGGGGGATTGCTTTCCATGCAGTTCGTTCTGGCGATCCGGGGCCAGTTTCCGCCCGGGGACGATATGAGTGCGCGCTTCGAGGAGCTGATGGAGCAGGTCCGCCTGGCGAAACGGCTGGGCTTCACGGGCATCGCCAAGTCCTGCCACTACAGCTCCTCGCCCTGGCAGGAAATCCAGCAGATCCCCTTCCTCGCCCGCGCGGCGGCGGAAGCGCCGGGCCTGACCTTCATCACCTCGATCGTGCTGCTGCCCCTGCACAAGCCGCTGGAGATCGCCGAACAAACGGCGGCGCTCGACCTGTTCACCGGCGGGCGCTTCATCCTCGGCGTCGGCATCGGCTACCGCGATGTCGAGTTCAAGGCCTTCGGCACCACGCGCCAGGAGCGGGTGCCGCGCATGGTCGAGAATATCCACGCGATCAGGCGCTTGTGGACTGAGGACGAGGTGACGATGAAGGGCTCGCATTTCGAGCTCGACGGCGCCGTCTGTTCGCTCAAGCCCCGCCGCCCGCCGCCCATCTGGATCGGCGCCAATGCCGACCCGGCAATCCGCCGCGCTGCGCATATCGCCGATAGCTGGATGATAAACCCGCACAACCGCATCGACACGATCCTGCGCCAGATCGAGGTGTACAAGCGGGGCCTCGACGAAGCGGGCAAGCCCTGGCCGGAAACCCTGCCGCTGGCGCGCGAGATGTTCGTGGCGCGAACCCGCGCCGAGGCTATCCGGCTCGCCCGGCCCTATCTGGAAGCCAAATACAAGGCGTATCACGACTGGGGCCAGGACAAGGCGATGCCGGAGGGCGACAACGACCTCGGCCAGGAGTTCGACGAGCTCGCCCGCGACCGCTTCCTGTTCGGCTCCGCAGACGAGGTCGCCGACCAGATCGTGGGGATGATGAAGGCGACCGGCGCCAACCAGCTTTCCCTGCCGATCCAGTGGCCCGGAATGCCCCAGGCGCTCGTTCTCGAACAGATGCATGTCATGGCGGAAGAAGTCGTTCCGCGCGTCAGACAGGGGCTTTAGTTCCATGTTTCGGCAATTCGTTTGCGTGGGGCCCGGCTGGTGCGCAGTCTCTCCGGCCGAGCTGTTTCCGACGTCATGCCCGGACTTGTTCCGGGCATCTCTATCGGCAAGGCGCGCCGGCCGTCGGGCGACCGCGTGGATGGCCGGAACAAGTCCGGCCATGACGTGGCGGGGACGCTGTGAAAATGGATGGACACTTTGGGACCAAGACACCAGGCCATGCAATTCGGGTTGATGACACGCGGCCAGTACGAGCTTGGCGACGACATGCAGCAACGGTTCGCGGAGCTTGCCGAGCAGGTTCGTCTGGCGGACCGCCTGGGCTTCGCATCGCTCACCAAGGGCTCGCACTACAGCGCCTGGCCCTACCAGGACTTCCAGCAACTGCCCTATCTCACCCGGATGATGGCGGAGGCCCCCAATCTGCGGCTCAATGCCGGCATCATCCTGCTGCCGCTGCACAAGCCGCTCGATCTTGCCGAGCAGCTGGCGACGATGGATGTGATGTCGGGCGGGCGGGTGATCATGGGCGTGGGCCTCGGCTACCGGGATGTCGAATTCGCGGGATTCGGCACGGTGCAGGCGGAGCGGATACGCCGGTTCGAAGAGAACCTCGAAGCCATCAGGCGGCTCTGGACGGAAGACAAGGTCACCATGGAGGGCTCGCATTTCGCGCTCCGGGAGGCGTCCTGTCCCACCAGGCCGGTGCAGAAACCGCACCCGCCGATCTGGATCGGCGCCAATGCCGGCGCCGCGATACGCCGGGCGGCCCGGCTCGGAACCTGCTGGTACATCAATCCCCACAACCGGATTTCGACGATCCTCGAACAAATGGAGGTCTATCGCCGGGCCCTCGACGATCTCGGCAAGCCCATGCCGGAGGAATTGCCGATCCGCCGCGAGGTGTTCGTCGCCGGCAGCCGCGAGGAGGCCATTCGGCTCTGCGGCCCGCATCTCGCCGGCAAATACGCCGTCTATGCCTCCTGGGGCCAGGACAAGGCAATGCCGGCGGGCGACTCCGATCTGACCGCCGCCTTCGAAGACCTTGCTCGCGACCGCTTCCTCGTCGGGTCTGCGGACGAAGTGGCGGAACAGATGATCGCGCTGGCGCGGGCCACAGGGGTCAACCACATCGTGATGAGCGTCCAGTGGTCCGGCATGCCGCAAAGCCTCGCGCTGGAGACCCTGCAACGCCTGGCCGAGGATGTGTTCCCCAAGGTGCGCCAGGGATTGTGACGGCCGCCGCCGGGGTCTCATCCCCGCGAGACGACGCGATCTGTCATGGGGTGTCATGTTTTGTCATGATCCGGATGCGCATGGTGCATTCGCCTGGGCCTGTTTGGGCATAACGCACCCGTTGGGGGCATGGCTTCGGGTATTTCGTCCGGTTTCCCGAACTTCGTGTCTTCGGCATGATTCTCTCCTTTCGATCCGTCTTCGTTCGCTCTCCCGCCGCCCGGCTGCCCGGACTGGCGGGACCCTGATTCGCGCGTATCGCGCGTGGGCGCCTGCGCGGGCGGGCGCGCCTTTGCGCCGGCGCGGTTCGCGCGCCTGATTGCGCGCGCGAGATAGCGGACGCACTTCTCCCGTCAGTTTCTCCAGGGTCTTTTTTCGCGCCGGCGCGAAACGGAAAAGGACGCAGCCCCGCGGATGCCGCTTCCTTCCTCCTACCTTATCTTATACCAGCGGTTGAGGGTTGAGACTCATTGAGGGGATTCCCAGGGAGGGCGACTTCTGACTCAATGCCGCTCGAGCGATTGGAGGGTCGGTATGAGGGCAGGGATCCCCTTGAGGGAGGATTTCGATGCGGCGCAGTTG
>JAJDVH010000061.1 GCA_022826185.1 Alphaproteobacteria bacterium | reverse complement strand
ATCCGCAACAAACGACATCTTCTCGTCCATCAGACAGGTCTCCTTCCAAGGCATCGGCCACCTCCTGGCCTACCCATAACCTGTCACCCATCTATCCGGTCCAATCTGTTACCTATCTATCCGGTCTGTACCGCCGAGAGGCCCTCCCCCGACCCCTCCCGCCGAGCGGGAGGGGAGAAAACCGAGCGCCCCCAACATGAGGCTTGAATTACGCACCACCCTGCTACAATACCCACGGTCGTTGACCGGAACCCATGACGGAAGGGGCGATCGGGCGTCGGGCCGGGGCGGCAGTCGCGGGCCTGCACTGCCTTCAGCGGCGGTCCCGTGCGCGTTCGGCGTGGCTGTTGTCCACGCAGGCTTCGAAGGGGATGTCGCGGTCGATGAAGCCGCCGGAGATGAGCGCGCCTTTCAGCCGGACGAAGCCTTCCAGCGGCAGCACCGGGTCGCGGCCCCAGACGCCGCCGGCCCGGTAGCGCGCGAGCGCGCCGGCGAGTCGCGCCGGGTCGAGGTCCGGGAAATAGGCTTGCAGCCGGCCCGCCAGCGCCTCCGGATCGTGGCCGTGCAGCCAGTCGAGCGCCTCCTTGACCCCGCCTGCCAGGGCAGAGAGCGCGTCCGGGTTGGCCTCGGCATATTGCCGCGAGGTGTAGAGCGTCGTGTAGGAGGTCGGCCCCCGCGAGGCGGCGGCGTACCAGATGTGGCCGGCGCCCTCATGCAGCAGCGCTTCGACGAACGGCTCGAAGACCTGGATCGCATCCACCCTGCCCTCGCGAAGCGCCCCGGCATTCTCCGCCATGCTGCGGTCGGGCGCGCGATCCAGCGCGGCCGGGTCGAAGCCGGCGCGGCGGATGTCGTCCTGAAGGCAGAGCCAGGGTGTGGGCACTTCCGAAACCCTGGCGAAGCGCGTTTCCATGAGGTCGGCGAAGCGGAAGTCCGGCCGGGGCTCCCGCCCGATGACATAGAACGGGTCGCGCGTCACCGCCTCCGCGAACGCCACCACGGTCCCGTCGCCGTGCCGCTGCTGATACTGCATCATGCGCATCGGGCCGCCCCAGATGACGTCGGCGCCGCTGCCGAACAGGCTCGAAGCCGCGTCGTCGGGGCTGTCGGGCCGGCCGAATTCCACCTCCAGCCCCCGCTTGCCGTAAGCGTCCAGTTCCAGAGCCAGGTAGAAGGGCGCATAGAAGACCGCCCGGAGCGACTCGAACAGCTTCACCATGCGTTGTAGCCGCCGTCCACCAGCAGGTCGGCGCCGGTCATGTAGCTGGACTCCTCGCTGGCGAGGAACAGCGCCGCCTCGGCGATCTCCTCCGGCCGGCCCATGCGGTCCAGCATGGTGAGCGCGCCGTTTTCGCGCTCGGCCGCTTCCCGCCCCCCGTGCTTGGCGTGGACGCGCGCCGTGCCGATGGGGCCGGGCGAGAGGCTGTTCACGCGGATGCGCTCGCCCGCATGGTCGATCGCCATGACCTTCGCCAGCTGGATCAGCGCCCCCTTGGCGGCGTTGTACCAGCAGTGCCCCGGCTTGCCGACCTGCCCCAGTTGCGAGGCCACATGGACGATGCTGCCGCCGCCGCTCGCCGCGATCAGCGGAACGGCGTATTTGCTCATCAGGAACGGCCCGGTGAGGTTGACGGAGAGCGAGCGCGTCCAGTCTTCCTCCGCGACATCCACAACGCTGCCGTAAGGCACGAAAAGGGCGGCATTGTTGACGAGCACATGCAGCTTGCCGAAGCGCTCCTGCGCCAAAGCTGCTGCGGCTTCCGCATCGGCCGAACGGGACACGTCGCAGCGCATGGCGACCGCGCCCTCCGGCGCGCGCTCCTCGATGTCGGCGGCCTTGTCCGCAACGATGACTTCCGCGCCCTCGCGCAGGAAGGCGGCGGCGATGGCGTGGCCGATGCCCCCGGCCGCGCCCGTGACGATGGCGGCCCTGCCCGCGAGCCGGCCCACTATTCCCACCGCCCTTGCGCGTGCCACTCCACCTGCTCGGCGTAGCTGGCGCTGTAGGCGGCGCGGTGCCGGAAGTAGCTGTCCCACTGCAGCGCGCCTTCCGGTTCCGGCTCGAGCTCGAAATGGCCGTAGCGGTCCTCGCCCCGCACCAGCGTCGCCGGGACGCGGATGCTGCCGATATGGCGGACATTCGCCGGAATGTAGGAAATGCCGATGCCGATGCGCCGGTCGTCGGCCTCGTTGGGGCCGGAGGCATGGACGGCGAGCGTGTGATGGATCGAGAACTGGCCGGGCGAGAGCGGCACCGGCACCGCGTCTTCCGTCAGGAAATCGGCCTCGGTGCGCTGGCCGGCGCTGTTGATGCTGTTGGGCGCCGCGTTGGCGATATGGCGGAGCAGCCCGCCGCGGCTGGTGCCGGGAACGAAGCGCATGCAGCCCGCCTCTTCCGACGCCTCGCTCAAGGCCAGCCAGGCGGTGACATGGCGGTGGGGGCGCAGGCCGAAATAGGTGGCGTCCTGGTGCCAGATCGTCTGCGCTTCCGTGTGCGCGTCCTTCACGAACCAGGTGCTGGTCCAGCAGAGGATGTCCGGGCCGAGCAGGGCTTCCACCGCGTCGAGGATGCGCGGATGGCGCGCCAGTTCCGCCGCGAACGGCATCAGCACATGCGTCTTGTAGCGGGTCTCGGGGTCGCCCTCGGTGACACGGTGGCCGAGCTCGGCCTCGTAAGCCTCGAACTTGCGGCGGTAATCCTGCGCCTCCTCTGCGCTCATGGCGTAGTAGGGACCGCCGAAGCCGTCCCGCTCGAAGGCCCCGACATCGACACTCAGCGCTGCGCCCATCTTCTTCCTCCCTGCCCGCCTCAAAGCACGCGGATCATGCTCTTCATACCGCTCGCCTGGTGCCCGAGGACATGGCAATGAAACAGCCAGTCGCCGGGATTGTCAGCAACGAAAGCGATCTCCACCCGCTCGCGCGGGTCCATCAGCACGGTGTCCCGCCATTCCCGGTGCGCCGTCGGCCTGCCGTTGCGGGTGAGGATGCGGAAGGCGTGGCCGTGCAGGTGCATCGGGTGGGGCCAGGCGGTGGCGTTGGTCATCGCGATCACACAGCTCCGGCCGCGCCTTAGCGTCAGCATCGGCTCCGGAATGTCTCCCGAGGGAGCTTCTCCGTCGACGAACCAGAAGGAGCGCGGTCCGACCGGGCCCATGCTGCCGCCCATCTCGGCCATGATCGCCCCGCCCATCGCGCCGCCGGTGAACATCATCTCGTGGCGGACCGCGCCCTCGACCTCCGGTTCGGCCAACGGGTTGGGCGGCAGGGCGAGCGGCCAGCCGGGCGGCTCCCTGCGCAGCGGCTCGGCCGCATAGGCGAGGTCGAGCAGGCGGTATTCCCGGTTGCGGTAGAAGGCATCGACCACGGGCGTCTTCGCTCCCGGCTCCGCAGCCATGTCGAGCACGATGTCGGCGCGCATGCCGGGGCCGAGCACGACCTGGCCGCCCTCGGGCGCATGGGGCGCGACCGGATGGCCGTCGAGCGCCACGACCTGCGGACGGTGGCCCTCGAACTGCAAGCCGAAGACCCGCGCATTCGCGGTGTTGACGAGGCGCAGCCGGATGCGCTCGCCCGCGCGCACGGCGAACTCTCCCGGACTGGAGCCGTTGACGGTGGCCCAATTGCCGAGGCGCCCGGCATGGCTCATGTCGTGCGGGGCCTCGAAGGCGCCGGCGAGCTCGGCTTCCTCAGTCATCCGCCAGTCGTCCAGAACCCAGGTGACGTCCCGGTCAACCCGGAGCGCCGGTTCGCGCTCCTCGACGACCAGCACGCCGTAAAGGCCGCGCGCGACCTGTTCGACGCTGTTGGAATGCGGGTGGTACCAGAAGGTCCCGGCATCCACGGCGTCGAACTCGTAGGCGAAGGTCCCGCCGGGGGGCACCGGCGGCTGCGTCACCTCCGGCACGCCGTCCATGGCGTTGGGGAGCCGGAGCCCGTGCCAGTGGACCGTGGTGTCTTCGTCGAGGCCGTTGTCGAGCAAGACGCGCAGCCGGTCCCCCTGGCGCACCCGGATTTCAGGGCCCGGTACGCTGCCGTCATAGCACCAGACCGGCGTTTCGCCGTAAGGCTCCGGCACGAGCCGGACGGATGCCGGCGCCGCGCGCAAACGCAGTTCCGAGGCTGCCGCCGCACGGGCCCCGCCCAGAGGCGCAAGCGCAAGGCCGGCCCCGGTCGAGGCGAGAAACGCGCGGCGCGTCATTGCCGGCATGGAAAATCGGGACATGGAGCACGCGCCCGGAACTCTGGCGCGCCCGGCACGATTCGAACGTGCGACCTTCTGCTCCGGAGGCAGACGCTCTATCCACTGAGCTACGGGCGCTTGTGGCCCGAGACCATAGATGCGCGGCCCCGGCTGTCAACCGAGATACGACCCGTCGCGCGCCACCAGCCTTCCGGCCTTGAACACCAGCCCGCGCGGCGGGTGCTGGGCGACCGCCTCCGCCAGCGTTTCGGCGTGGACCGTGAACAGGTCGGCGGGCGCGCCGGCGGCGATGCCCCGGTCGTCGTGGCCGAATACCCGGCGCGGGGCGGCCGCGGCGCAGTCGAAGGCGATGGCGAGGTCACCGTCGGTGCGGAAGCCCGAGCGCCATGACAGCAGCATGGCGCGTATCAGCAGGTCCCCGTTGCCATAGGGTCCCCATGTATCGCGCACATCGTCATTGCCGACGAACACCTCGACGCCGCGCTCGCGCAGCTTCTTCACCGGCGGCAGCGGCGAGGCCCCGCCTCCGTGGGTGGCGAGCGGCAGGCCCGCCGCCGCCATGGCGGCGGCCAGGCGCTCGAAGACATCGTCCGGGCAGGCCCCGAGGCAGAAGCCGTGGCTGACGGTGACGCAGCCTTCCAGCCCGGCCGCGCTCGTGCGTTCGGCGAGGGCCCCGATTTCCCGCAGCCCCGCCTCGCCGGGATCGTGGATGTGGATATCGATGCCCTTGTCATGCTTCGCGGCCAGCCGGAACAGCAGGTCGAGCTGGCCGTCCAGGTCCCCGTCCTGGCCTATCGGGTCGATGCCGCCCACAAGGTCCGCGCCCATCGCCAGCGCCTCGTCCATCAGCTCGTAGCTGCCCGGCGCGGCGAGCACGCCATATTGCGGAAAGGCGACGATCTGGAGGTCGGCGGCGTCAGCGAAGGCGGCCTTGACCTCCAGCAGCGCCTCGACGTGCCGGACGCCGATATCGGGGCCGATGTCGGCATGGCTGCGGAACGCGGTCGCGCCGAGGGCCACGGCCTGGCGGACGAGGTTGGACGCGCGCTCGGCCGGCGGCGGCAGGCCCGCGCGCAGGCCGCGCTCGGTTGCGATGCGGCTCGCCCTGTCCGGCCCGGCCGGATGCGGCATCCAGGGCAGGCCGGTCAGCGTCTTGTCGAGATGCACATGCCCGTCGATCATGCCCGGCAGCGCAAGCAGGCCGCCGCCGTCCAGGCGTTCCGCGCCTGCCGGGTCGAGGCCGGGCCCGACCTCTTCGATCGCGCCGCCGGCCATGCGGATATCCGCCCGGCTCCCGTCGGCGAGCCGCACATTCGCAAGCAGGGTCGTTCCGTCCTTCATGGCTGCCGCCTCCCCGTTTCCGCCGTCCCGGACACGCGCCAGAGGGCCTGCTATCGTCCGGCATTTCAAGGGGAAAGGGGCCGGCCATGAACGCGGCAGCCGATATTTCGGACCATTACTCGCAAGGCGGCCTGCTTGCGCGGCTGGAGGCGAACCTCAGGAAGGACGGGGTCGACCCTGCGCGACCGACCCTGGAGGAGCTTGCGCCCTACGACCATTTCCACGGCCGCGGGCTGGAGGCGACCGGGGACATGGCGAACCGCCTCCCGGTCTCCGCGAAGGACCGAATCCTGGATATCGGCAGCGGCCTCGGCGGCCCGGCGCGCTACATGGCCCGGCGCTTCGGCTGCCGGGTCAGCGGGATCGACCTGACGGCGGAGTTCTGCGAGGTGGCGCGGCTGCTGACGGCGCGGCTCGGGCTGGAAGACGGCGTGTCCTTCGACGAGGGCGATGCGCTGGCCATGTCGTTCGAGGACGCGGCCTTCGACGGCGCCTATTCCATGAACGTCTCCATGAACATCGCCGACAAACGCGCGCTTTACCGGGAAATCCACCGCGTGCTCAAGCCCGGCGCATGGCTCTGCCTGTCCGAGGTCGCACAAGGGCCGGGCGGAGAACCGGAATACCCGCTGCCCTGGGCGGCGACCGCCTCGTCGAGCTTCCTCGCAACGCCGGAGACGACCCGCGCCGACCTCGAAGCCTCGGGCTTCAGCATCGAGAGCCTGCGGGACACAAGCAGCGAAGCGCGCGACTTCGCCGCCCGCTCGCGCGCCATCGTCGAGGCTGGCGGAAAACCGCCGCACCGCGCCGTCATGCTGGCGCTGGGCGAACGCGCCCGCGAAGCGGTGGCCAATACGGGCCGCGCGGCAAAGGAGCGCCGCACCCTGCCCATCGAGATACTCTGTCGAAGGGTGTAATCGCGCCCCGCATATTGCGCGCCGGGGGGGCTTCGCTATCATCCCCGCCTGGTTCGGACAGCATGGGGGAAGCGCCGATGGAACCGCCGGAGACGATTGAGGTCGAGGAGGCCGCGATTGCCTGCGACGGCGGCGGCGGCGCGCTCGGCCACCCCCGCGTCTATCTTCATCTGGACAGCGAAGGCCGGGTGGATTGCCCCTATTGCGGCCGGCGTTTCGTGCTGAAGGACGGAGTCGAACTCCGCGCCGCGCATTGAACGCGAGCGCGCCGCGCCACGTCTTCCTGGTCGACGGCTCCGGCTACATCTTCCGCGCCTTCCACGCCCTGCCGCCCATGACGCGCCCGGACGGCACGCCCGTCAACGCGGTTTACGGCTTCACCGCCATGCTGATGCGGCTGGTCGAGGACACGGATGCAGACCGGATCGCGGTCGTGTTCGACGTGGCCCGCACGACCTTCCGCAACGACATCTACCCCGAATACAAGGCGAACCGCCCCGACCCGCCGCCCGAACTCGTGCCGCAATTCTCCTTGATCCGGGAGGCCGTCAGGGCGCTGAACCTCCAGGTCGCCGAACTGCCGGGCTACGAGGCCGACGACATCATCGCGACCTATGCCCGCCGGGCGGCGGCGCTGGGCGCGGAGGTCACCATCGTCTCCTCCGACAAGGACCTGATGCAGCTCGTGGACGAGCGCATCTCGCTTCTCGACCCGGTGAAGCAGCGCAGGATCGGCGAGGCGGAAGTGATCGAGCGCTTCGGCGTGCCGCCTGAGAAGGTGGTGGAAGTACAGGCGCTTGCCGGCGATTCCAGCGACAATGTGCCGGGCGTGCCCGGCATCGGCGTCAAGACGGCGGCGCAGCTGATCGGCGAGTATGGCGATCTCGACACGCTGCTCGCGCGGGCCGACGAAATCCGCCAGCCCAAGCGCCGCGCCAACCTGATCGAATTCGCCGGTCAGGCGCGCGTCTCCCGGAAGCTCGTGCTGCTGGACGACGATGCGCCGGTCACGGAAGACCTGGATGCCTTCGCCGTGCCGGGTCTGGATCCGGCGCTGCTCAGGCCCTTCCTTGAGGAGCAGGGCTTCGCCTCGATCCTCGCCCGCCTCGGCGGCGGCGGCGAGGAGGAGCAGCCGGCCGCCCCGGTTGAGGCCGAGTACGAACTCGTTACCGAGGAGGAGGCGCTAAGGCGTTGGGTCGAGGCGGGTTTCGAAGCCGGAATCGTCGCCGTCGACACGGAAACGGACAGCCTCGATGCGCAGCGCGCGCGCCTGGTCGGCCTGTCGCTGGCGGTGGCGCCGGGCAAGGCCTGCTACATCCCCGTCGGCCACAGCCAGACGGCGGAGCTTCTGGAGACCGGCGCGCCGCAACAGCTTGCCCCCGAAACGGCGCTTGCGATCCTGCAGCCGCTGCTTGCCTCCGACGCCGTGCTGAAGGTCGGGCAGAACATAAAATACGACATGGAAGTCTTGGCGCCGCATGGCATTCGCGTGTCGCCCATCGACGACACGATGGTGCTCTCATACGTGCTCTACGGCTCCAGCCACAAACATGGCATGGACGAGCTTGCGCGCCTGTATCTCGACCATGAATGCATCAGCTACGAAAGCGTCTGCGGCAAGGGGCGGAACGCCGTCACCTTCGACAAGGTGGCGCTCGACAAGGCGCTCGACTATGCGGCCGAAGACGCCGACATCACGCTCAGACTGCACGGAATCCTGCGCCCGCGCCTGCGCGAGGAGCGCATGGCGGCGGTCTATGAGACCATCGAACGTCCGCTGATCCCTGTGCTCGCCGACATGGAGAATGCCGGCATCAAGGTCGATGTCGCGGCGCTGAACGCCCTCTCCAAGGATTTCGCGCGGCGCATCGGCGACCTTGAGCAGGAAATTCACGGCCTTGCCGGGCGGTCCTTCAATATCGGCTCTCCCAGGCAGCTCGGCGAAATCCTGTTCGACGAGATGAGCCTTCCCGGCGGAAAGAAGGGCAAGACCGGGGCCTATGCAACGGGCGCCGAAATCCTGGAGGACCTGCGCGCGCAGGGTCACGACCTGCCGGCCAGGGTGCTCGACTGGCGCCAGCTCTCGAAACTGCGCAGCACCTACACGGAAGCGCTGGCCGCAGCGGCCCATCCCGGCACGCAGCGCGTGCATACCTCCTTCTCCCAGACGGTCGCCGGCACAGGCCGCCTCTCCTCCAACGACCCCAACCTCCAGAACATTCCGGTGCGCACCGAGGAAGGCCGGAAGATCCGCCGCGCCTTCATTGCCGAACCGGGCCATGTGCTCGTCAGCGCCGACTATTCGCAGATCGAGCTGCGCCTGCTGGCCCACGTGGCCGAGATCGAGCCGCTGAGGGATGCGTTCCATGCCGGCCTCGACATCCACGCGCTCACCGCCTCGCAGGTGTTCGGGCAGCCGGTGCAGGGCATGGACCCGATGACCCGCCGGCGGGCCAAGGCGATCAATTTCGGCATCATTTACGGGATTTCGCCCTTCGGCCTCTCGCGCCAGCTTGCGATCCCCCAGGGCGAGGCGCGGGCCTATATCGACGCCTATTTCGAGCGCTATCCCGGCATCCGCGACTATATGGGCCGGGCGCGGTCGTTCGCGCGCAAGCACGGCTATGTCCCGACCATATTCGGGCGGAAATGCCGGACGCCCTACATCTCCGACAAGAACCCCGCGCGGCGCGGCTTCGGCGAGCGCGCGGCGATCAACGCGCCTCTCCAGGGCTCGGCTGCGGACATCATCAAGCGCGCCATGCTGCGGGTTCCCCCGGCCCTGGAGGCGGCGGGCCTGAAGGCGCGCATGATCCTCCAGGTCCATGACGAACTGCTGTTCGAGGTGCCGGAGGCCGAGGTCGAGGAGACCCGCGCCTGCGTCGCCGCGGCGATGGAAAGCGCGGCGGAGCTTGCGGTGCCGCTGGTGGTCGAGACCGGGGCGGCGGACAACTGGGCCGACTCGCATTAACCCGGCGATTCGCTTGCCCGGAGCGTGCGCTTCCGTCATAGGTGGCGGGTGATGAACGGCCGGCAGGATGACGAGCGCGACGATGCCGACGAAGCGCTGGGGGACGCGGAGCGCCAGGCTGCCGTGTTCACCCACACCCGGCGCGCGCGGCGCAAGGAACTCGCGGAAGACTATGTCGAGCTGATCGACGACCTGATCGAGGCGAACGGCGAGGCCCGCCTCGTCGAGATCGCGCGGCGCATGGGCGTGACCCACATGACGGCCAGCAAGGCGGTCGCCCGCCTGCAGCGCGACGGACTGGTGACGACCCGGCCCTACCGCTCGATCTTCCTCACCGGCAGGGGCCGCAAGATGGCGCTGCGCTCGCGCCGGCGCCACCAGATCGTGCTGGATTTCCTGAAGACCATCGGCGTCAGCGACGAGACCGCGCGGCGCGACGCCGAAGGCATCGAACACCATGTCAGCGAGGAGACATTGCGGGCCTTTACCCGCATCAGCGAGGGAGACCCCGCCGCAAGCCCGCCGATAGCCGAGCGGCGGGCGCACAGCATCGCCCAGCACGGGCAGGAGCGCACCGACCCCTATGCCTGGCTCCGGGCCGAGAACTGGCAGGAGGCCATGCGCGACCCTGCCGTTCTCCCCGACGACATCCGGGAGCATCTGGAGGCGGAGAACGAATACACGCAGGCGGTCATGGAGCCGCTGCGCGGCCTGCAGGAGCGGCTCGTGCAGGAGATGCGCGCCAGGATCAAGGAGGACGACACCACGGCGCCTGCGCCCGACGGGCCGTTCGCCTACTACACCCGGTTCGTGACCGGCGGCGAGCATCCGATCTTCTGCCGGCAGGACGGCGGCGGCGAGGAGACGGTGCTGCTCGACGGCAACCTGCTGGCGGAAGGCCAGCCCTATTGCCGCATCGCCGCCTGCGCCCACAGCCCGGACCACAGGCTGATCGCCTACACGGTCGATCTCGCCGGTTCCGAAGACTACACGCTCGCCTTCCGGGACGCCGCCAGCGGCGCGGATCTCGCAGACAGGGTCGAGCGGACGGCGGGCGATGTCGTCTGGGCGAATGACGGCCGGACCGTTTTCTACACCGTGAAGGACGACAATGCGCGGCCCCGTTGGGTTTACCGCCGCAGTCTCGGAGGCGAGCCCGAGCTGGTGTATGAGGAACCCGACCCCGGTTTCTTCCTCGGTGTCGGCAAGACCGAGAGCGGCCGGTTCATCCTCCTGGATTCGCATGACCACACGAGCGGCGAAATCCGGCTGGTCGATGCGGACCGGCCCGAGAGCCCGCCGCGCCTTGTCGCCGCCCGGCGCGCGGATGTCGAATATTCGCTGGGAGATCAAGGCGCTCGGCTGCTGATCCTCACCAACGACCGCAAGGCCGAGGATTTCCGCATCGCCGCCGCTCCCTTCGACGCCCCGGACCCTGGAGCGTGGGAAGACCTTGTGCCGCACCGGCCGGGACGCCTCATCCTGCAGCTGCTGCTGTTCCGGGACTGGATGGTGCGCCTGGAGCGCGAGGACGGGCTGCCCCGGATCGTCGTGCGGGCGATGGAAACCGGCGAGGAACACGCCATCGCCTTCGAGGAGGAGGCCTACGCGCTCGGCATCCTGCCCGGCTTCGAATATGCAACCGACACGCTGCGCTTCTCCTATGCCTCGCCGACCACGCCGGCGCATGTCTATGACTACGACATGGCCAGTCGGACGCGCCGGCTGCTGCGCAAGCAGGAAGTGCCGAGCGGCCACGACCCCGGGGACTACCGCACGCGCCGGCTGATGGCGACCGCGCCCGACGGCGAGGACGTGCCCGTCACCCTGCTCTATCGCGCCGATCTCGAATTCTCGCCGCCGCCGCCCTGCCTCCTCTACGGCTACGGCGCTTACGGCATATCGATCCCCGCTGCGTTCTCGACTTCGAGGCTGAGCCTCGTCGACCGGGGATTCGTCTATGCCATCGCCCATATCAGGGGCGGGACGGACCGCGGCTACCGGTGGTACCTGGCCGGCAAGCTCGCGGGCAAGACCAACAGCTTCGACGATTTCGTCGCGGCCGGACGCCACCTGGAGGCCGAAGGCTATGCCGGGGGCATCGTCGCGCATGGCGGCAGCGCCGGCGGCCTGCTCGTCGGCGCGGCGGCCAACCGGGCGCCGGACCTGTTCAGGGCGGTGCTGGCCGAAGTGCCGTTCGTCGATGTGCTCAACACCATGTCCGACCCCTCCCTGCCGCTGACGCCGCCGGAATGGCCGGAATGGGGCAATCCGGTCGAGGACGAGGAGGCGTTCCGGCGCATTGCCGCCTACAGCCCCTACGAGAATGTCGCGGCAGCGCCCTATCCGGACATTTTCGCGACGGCGGGCATCTCCGATCCGCGGGTCACCTACTGGGAGCCGGCGAAATGGATTGCCGCGCTCCGGGACACGGTCGAAGGCGACCCCGTGCTGCTGTTGCGGACGAACATGACGGCCGGACATGGCGGCGCGTCGGGCCGCTTCGAGACATTGCACGAACTGGCGGAACTGTACGCCTTCGCGCTGAGCCGCTTCGGGATAACCGACTAGCGGCCGCCGCCCAGATTGCGGTCGAACTGATCCTTGGTCAGCTGCATTCCGACATAGACGCGGTAGGCCGCGAACGACCTGTTTTCCCCGATCGGGACGTCTAGGACCAGCGTCTCCTCCTGCGTGGCCTCCGTCCTGCCCCCGTCGAAGTCGACCTGCACCGAAAACGCCGTCCGGGCCGCCACTTCGCCGTCCGGATCGACCACCGCAACGAAATAGCCGAAATTATCCTGCGCCGCCGAGCTGGCGGGTCCGCGCTGGCCTCGAAATACGATGTCGAGATCGACCGTACCGGTCCTCGTGTCGTTGTCGAAGCTGCATTCGGCGGCCAGGCTCCCGATCTGGGCCTGAAACTCGATATCCGTCAGGTCGCGTTGACCGCCGCTCCTGAACCTTGTCATGTTTCCCGAATAGTCGAGCACGCCGATCGTCGGGCAGGAAACGCTCGTTCCCTCGAACATGGAACAGGCGCCCAACAAAGAAAACGCCGCAGCCAATAGTCCGGCCCGGACCGCAAATCTTCTCGCCATCGGCCGGCCTCTGGATTAGGTTCGGTGATGCGCCATGCGCATCGCCGACCTTAGAACGGACGGGAGGCACGCACAATGACGACCGAAAAACCCGCTCTCACCGTTCGCCTTGTCGGCCCCCGCGGCTTCTGCGCGGGCGTGGTTCGCGCGATCCAGATTGTGGAGGCGGCGCTCGAACGCTACGGCGGACCTGTCTACGTGCGACACGAGATCGTCCACAACCGGTTCGTCGTCCGGACACTCGAGGACAAGGGCGCCGTTTTCGTCGAGGAGCTGGACGAGGTCCCGGACGACGTGCCCGTGGTCTTCTCCGCGCATGGCGTGCCGAAATCCGTTCCCGAGGAAGCGCGGCAGCGCGAACTCCACTACATCGACGCCACCTGCCCGCTGGTCAGCAAGATCCATCGGGAAGCCGAGCGGCATTTCGCGGCGGGGCGGCATCTGCTCCTGATCGGCCATGCCGGCCATCCGGAAGTCGTGGGCACGATGGGACAGTTGCCGGAAGGGGCCGTCGAGCTGGTCCAGACCGTCGATGAAGCGCAGCGGGTCGAACCGCCGGCGGACCGCGAACTTGCCTATGTGACGCAGACGACGCTTTCGGTGGACGATACCGCCGAGATCATCGAGGCGCTGCGCGCGCGGTTCCCCGACCTGCACGAGCCGAGGCGCGAGGATATCTGCTACGCCACGACCAACCGGCAGGCGGCGGTCAAGGCCGCGGTTCCCGGCGCGGACGCCGTGCTCGTGCTGGGATCCCGCAACTCCTCGAATTCCAATCGCCTGGTCGAAGTCGCCAGGGCGGCGGGGTGCCCGCGCGCCTATCTCGTGGACGGCGTGGCGCACATCGACTGGGCGATTCTCACCGATGTCGGGGTCCTGGCGATCACCGCGGGCGCATCCGCGCCCGAAGTGCTTGTCGAGGAGGTCGTGGAAGCGTGCCGGCAGCGTTTCGACGTGACCTTGGAAGAGTGGACCGACAGGCTCGAAACCGTGAAGTTCAAACTCCCGCGCGAATTGGCGGCCTGACTCTGAATGGCGGTCTATACGCCGGTCGGCGAGGCCGCGCTGGAGCGGTTCCTGGCCGGCTACCGGCTGGGCGCCGTGCGGCGCTTCGAGCCGATACCGGAAGGAATCGACAACACCAACTACCTGCTCGAAACATCGTCGGGCCGATATGTGCTGACCCTGTTCGAGACCCGGATCGATCCGGCGGACTTGCCGTTCTTCGTTGACCTGATGGACTACCTCGCCGTTCGCGGCGTGCCCTGCCCCGCCCCGGTGCGCCGCTCCGACGGAACCAGCCTGGCGCCGCTGGAAGGGCGGACGGCCCTGATCGTGACCTTCCTGGAGGGGGAACGCGACCCCGGCGCATACCGCGCCATCGGCGAAGCGCTGGGCCGGCTTCATCTCGCGGGCGCGGGGTTTTCGTCCAGGCGTTTCAACGATCTGGGGCCGGACGGCTGGCGCCGGCTCGCCGCGCTGACATCCTCTCGCGCCGACGAGGTGGCCCCCGGCCTGGAGCGGCGCATCGCCGGGGCGTTGACGGATCTGGCCGGACACTGGCCCGAGGGCCTCCCGGCCGGCGCCATCCACGCAGACCTGTTTCCGGACAATGCGGTTTTCCGGAACGGCGCGGTTTCCGGCATTTACGACTTCTATTTCGCCTGCACGGATGCGCTGGCCTACGATCTCGCCATTGCGCAGGTCGCGTGGACCGTGGACCCGGAGGGGCGGTTCGACGCCCGCGCGAGCGCCGGGATGCAGGCAGGCTACGAAGCCGTCCGGCCGCTTGAACCCGCCGAACGGGCTGCGTTGCCGCATCTCAGGCGGGGCGCGGCGCTCCGCTTCCTTCTGACCCGCCTCCACGACTGGCTGTATCCGGCCCCGGCCGCGCTGATGACGCCCAAGGACCCGCTGGAATATCTGCGCAAGCTGGACGGGCTGTCGTGACGAGGGTCGAAATCTTCACCGACGGCGCCTGTCTCGGCAATCCGGGCCCCGGCGGCTGGGCCGCCCTGCTGCGCTGCGGCGCGACCGAGTCCGAACTGGTCGGCGGCGCCCGCCACACCACGAACAACCGCATGGAACTGATGGCCGCCATCGCCGGCCTCGAAGCGCTGACCCGGCCCTGCTCCGTGCAACTCACGACGGACAGCCGCTATGTGATGGACGGCATCCGGTCGTGGCTGCCGGCATGGAAGCGCAATGGCTGGCGGACCGCGGCCCGGAAACCCGTGAAGAATACCGACCTGTGGCAGAGGCTCGACGAGGCGTCGGCCCGCCACGAGGTCGAATGGGTCTGGGTCCGCGGCCATGCCGGCCATGAAGAGAACGAGCGCGTCGACGCCCTCGCGCGCCGGCAGGCCGAGCGCGAGGGCGACCGGCTTTAGAGCTGTTCCAGGATCTTTTCGGCGCTGGAGACTTCGAAGGCGCCGCCCTCCTCCAGGTTCAGCTGCGTGACGGTCCCATCCTCGACGATCATCGAATAACGGCGAGCCCGCACGCCGAGCCCGAGGCCGCTCAGGTCGAGTTCGACCCCCATCGCCTTCGCGAGATCGCCGCTGCCGTCGGCGAGCATGCGGACCTTGCCCGCGGCGCCCTGCTGTTCGCCCCAGGCTCCCATGACGAACGGGTCGTTGACCGCAACGCAAACGACGTCGTCCACCCCCTTCGCCCGGATTGCGCCGGCTTTCTCCACGAAACCCGGCAGGTGCTTTGCCGAGCAGGTCGGCGTGAAGGCGCCCGGCACGCAGAAGGCGACGACCTTCCTGCCGCCGAACAGGTCCCCGGTTTCGACGCTCTGCGGGCCGCCGTCGCCCATTTCCTTCAAGGTTGCCGCCGGCACCTTGTCTCCTACAGCAATCGTCATGCCTGCTACTCCTCGCATTCGATCCCCGCACCATAAAAACCCTCCGCGCCAGCGCAAGGCGAAGGATTGAAGCAGGGCCGGCCGGGCTGGATAGCGACCGGCGTTCCTTCTATAACGCCGTTGTCGATTTGGCCGGAGGCGCTTATGCCGGATTCGGTGCCGGCGGGCGTGGCGGACCGCGGGAAATTCCAGGATCCCGACTTCACTGCGGACGGCAGCCGCCGCGCCACGGTTGCGCTGCGCCGGCTGGAAACCCTCTGGATCAACACCGGGACGCTCTGCAACCTCGCCTGCCGCAATTGCTACATCGAGTCGAGCCCCCGCAACGACCGGCTGGCCTACATCCGGGCCGGCGAAGTCGCGGCATATCTGGACGAGATCGCCCAGACGGGCGCCGGGACCCGCGTGATCGGTTTCACCGGCGGCGAACCGTTCATGAACCCCGCCTTCATGGCGATGCTGGCGGACACGCTCGGGCGCGGCTTCGAGACGCTGACCCTGACCAACGCGATGCGCCCGATGATGAAGCATCGCGAGGCGCTGCTCGCGCTCCGGGCCCGGCACGGCCGGCGGCTTCGCGTGCGCGTCTCTCTGGACCATTACACGAAGGCCCTGCACGAAACGGAGCGCGGCGAGCGCAGTTGGGCTCCGGCGCTGGCCGGGCTGTCCTGGCTCGACGAAAACGGTTTCGCGCCCGAAATAGCGGGCCGGACCTGCTGGGGAGAGGACGAGGTCGATGCGCGCGCCGGCTACGCCCGCCTGTTCGGGACGCTTGGCCTCACCTGCAACGCCGACGACCCGGTTGCGCTGACGCTGTTTCCCGAAATGGACGAAGGCGCCATCGTGCCGGAAATCTCCACTTCCTGCTGGGCGGCGCTCGGCAAGTCTCCCGCGGATATCATGTGCTCATCCTCCCGCATGGTCGTGAAGCGCCGGGGCGCGGCGAAGCCCGTCGTCGTCGCTTGCACGCTCCTGCCCTACGACCCGCGCTTCGAGCTGGGCGGGACGCTGTCGGAGGCTGCGGGACCGGTCCCGCTCAACCATGTGCATTGCGCCAGATTCTGCGTGCTTGGCGGCGGCGCCTGCGGCGGCGCCTGAGCGGTTGCTTTGCCTATCCGGGTATATCGAATCGGGCCTTGATTTCGTTGCCTGAGCGACTATATCTGTGCATAAAGTCGCCTAGGTAACTAATTCCGGGTTCCCCAACGCATGGAAGACGAACGCTATTTCGGATTTCTGGTGTCCGATGTCGCCCGGCTGCTGCGCACGGAGTTCGACCGCCGGGTGCGGGATTTCGGCCTCACGCGCTCGCAATGGCTGGCGCTCACGCGCATCTACCGCCAGCCGGGCTGCACCCAGTCGGAGCTCGCCGAGACCATGGAGATGGAAAAGGGCTCCGCCGGCCGCCTGATCGACCGGCTTGAAAAAAGCCGCTTCGTGGTTCGGGAAACGGACCCGACGGACCGGCGTGTAAGGCGTATACACCTGACGCCCAAGGCCGAAGCGATCGAACGCTCCATGCGCACGATCGCCCTTGAGACGATTCACGAAGCCCTGAGCGACCTCGACGAAGCCGAACACGACAAGGCGGTGGAAGCGCTCATAACCGTCAAGGCCCGTTTGCAGGAAATGCTCCAGAACAGCAACCAGACGGCCAGTGCGGCCGACCGACAGATGGCAGCCCAATGAGTTTGCGCCGCATAAGCCGGGCCCTGACCCGCCTGTTCCTGCTGATCGTGGTTCCGCTCGCCGCGATAGCGGTGGGAGCCTATGTCTATCTCACCGGCGGACGCTATGTGACGACCGAAAACGCCTATGTGAAGAACGACATCGTCCAGGTCAGCGCCGATATCGAGGGACGGGTCGTGGATGTCGCCGTGCGCGACCATCAGGAAGTCCGCACCGGCGACCTGCTCTTCCGGATCGATTCCGTCCCCGTCGAGATTCGCCTCGCCCGCGCCGAGGCGGAACTGGGAATGGTGCGCGACGAATTGCTCAGCCTGCGGGCCGAATATGACGTCGCGGCAAGCGAGTTGGAGGTAACGGAGGGCGAGCGGCGCGAGGCGCTTGAGGCCGTTCGCTACCACAAGGCGCAAGTGAAACGGTTTCGCAGTCTGCAGCGGCGCGGCGCCGCGGCCCGGATCAAGCTGGAAGCGGCGGAGCACGATCTGGCAGTCGCCCGTCAGCGGACAGAGGTGGTTCGCAAGCAGGCGGAGGTGGCCCGGAAGCGGATGAACCGGGTGCTGGTGGAATTGGGCGGAGCGCTCGATACGCCGGTCGAGAGCCACCCGATGTACCGGGAGAAGCAATCGCTGCGCGATGCGGCCCGGCTCGATCTCGAACGCACCGTTGTCCATGCTGCGGTCGGCGGCATCGTCAGCAATGTCAAATTGCAGGCCGGCGAATATGTCCAGTCCGGCAAGCCCGTATTCTCGATCATCGCCCGGCGGCAGCCCTGGGTCGAAGCCAATCTGAAGGAGACGGAACTGACCCATGTCCGCGTCGGCCAGAAGGCGACGGTTGTGGTCGATGCCTATCCGGAGTTCGTGTGGCAGGCGGTCGTGGACAGCATCAGCCCGGCGACGGGCGCAGAATTCGCCGTGCTGCCGCCGCAGAACGCAACCGGAAACTGGGTCAAGGTGGTGCAACGGCTGCCGGTGCGCCTGAAACTCCAGGAGCGGCCGGGCGCGCCTCCGCTGCGCGCCGGCATGACCGTGTCCGCTTCGATCGACACGGTGCGCGAACGCCACCTGCTGACCGTCATCAAGGAAAGCTGGGCCCGCACCCGGTCCGACGCCGAATAGGGCGCCCCATGGACGAGACGCCGCTTCATCGTAGATAATCGGGGGCACGGCCTGCGAGGTAAGGCCCTGGCCCCAGGAGCCCGGATATGGCGCTTGCGCAAGTCAAGCTGGACGACAAATACAATCTGGACGAAGGACGGGTCCTGCTGACCGGGGCCCAGGCCCTTGTGCGGTTGCCGCTGGTGCAGCGCCGCCGGGACCTTGCGGCCGGCCTGAATACCGCCGGCTTCATTTCCGGCTATCGCGGCTCTCCCCTTGGCGGCTACGACCAGCAGCTTTGGGCGGCGCGCAAGCATCTTCAGGACCACCACATCGTCTTCAAGGCGGGCGTCAACGAAGACCTCGCCGCGACCTCCGTGTGGGGAACGCAGCAGTCCGGTTTCTTCGGCGATGCGAAATATGACGGCGTCTTCAGCATCTGGTACGGCAAGGGGCCCGGCGTGGACCGGACCGGCGATGCGCTCAAGCATGCCAACCTGTTCGGCACGCATCCGCAGGGCGGCGTCATTGCGCTCGCCGGCGACGACCATATCGCCAAGAGCTCCACGACGGCGCATCAGAGCGAGTTCGCCTTCGTTGACGCCATGGTGCCGATCCTGAATCCATCGGGGGTCCAGGAGTTCCTCGACTTCGGCCTCTACGGCTTCGCCATGTCGCGCTATGCGGGCCTCTGGGCGGGTTTCATCTGCGTCACGGACACGGTCGATTCGACGGCGACCGTCGATATCGATCCCGACCGGGTCCAGATCCGGCTGCCGACCGATTTCGAGATGCCGGAGGGCGGGCCCAACATCCGCTGGCCGGATGTCTGGGTCGAACAGGAACCCCGCCTGCACCACGTCAAGCTTCCGGCGGCCGTGGCCTTCGTGCGTGCGAACCGGCTGGACCGGGTGACGGTCGGCGGGCCGGGCCGGCGGATCGGCATCGTCACGACCGGCAAGTCCTATCTGGATACGCGGCAGGCGCTCTCGGCGCTCGGCATCGACGACTCGACCGCCCGCGAGCTCGGGCTCTCGGTTTACAAGGTGGCGCTCTCCTGGCCGATCGAGCCGGAAGGCATGCGCGCCTTCTGCGAGGGCCTGGAGGAGGTCATCGTCGTCGAGGAAAAGCGCGGGCTGATCGAGCCGCAGATCAAGGAGCTTCTCTTCAGCACGCCGGCCGACCGCCGGCCCCGGGTCGTCGGCAAGACCGACGAGGACGGGCGGGAGCTGCTGCGGACCCACGGGGAATTGCAGCCGGAGGAAGTGGCCGAGGCCATTCTCTCCCGGCTCGGCCGGATGGCGGACATCTCGCGCTTCGAGTCCCGCCTGGCGGCGATACGCGACGTGACGCGCCAGTCGGGCGGCAACCAGCCGAGCCTTGTGCGAACGCCCTCCTTCTGCTCGGGCTGTCCGCACAATTCCGGCACGCGGCTGCCGGACGGGTCGCGGGCGTTCTCGGGCATCGGCTGCCATTTCATGGCGCAGTGGGTCGACCCGGACAAGACCGCCACCTATACCCATATGGGCGCGGAAGGCGCGACCTGGGCCGGGCTCCACCACTTCGTCGAGACGCCGCACATCTTCCAGAATATCGGCGACGGCACCTACTATCATTCCGGCATCCTGGCGGTGCGCGCCGCCGTCGCGTCGGGCGCCAACATGACCTACAAGGTGCTCTACAACGACGCCGTCGCCATGACCGGCGGGCAGCCGGTGGACGGGCCGCTGTCGCCCGCGATGGTGACGCAGCAGCTTGCCGCCGAGGGGGTGAAGCCGGTCTATCTCGTCACCGACACGCCGGAAGCCTATGAAAAGGCGCGCGACCTCGCGCCAGGCACGGTGGTCAAGCACCGCTCGGAGTTGAACCAGGTCCAGATCGAACTCCGGGAAATCAAGGGCGTTTCGGGCCTCGTCTATGTGCAGACCTGCGCCGCGGAGAAGCGCCGCCGGCGCAAGCGCGGCGCCTTCCCGAATCCGCCCAAGCGCATGTTCATCAACCCGGCCGTGTGCGAAGGCTGCGGCGATTGCGGGGTCAAGTCGAACTGCGTCTCCGTCATCCCGGTCGAGACCGAGTTCGGCCGCAAGCGGATGATCGACCAGTCCGCCTGCAACAAGGACTATTCCTGCCTGAACGGCTTCTGCCCGAGCTTCGTCACGGTCTATGACGCCGAGCCGCGCAAGGGCAAGCCCGCCGGCCAGGCGCCGGGGCCGCTGGAAGTCCTGCCGGAACCGGTCATTCCGGGGACAGACGAGCCCTACTCCATCATGATCGACGGCATCGGCGGCACGGGCGTCATCACGGTGGGCGCGCTGCTCGCCATGGCGGCGCATCTCGAAGGCAAGGCCGCCACCGTGATGGACATGACGGGCCTCGCCCAGAAAGGCGGCGCCGTCTGGAGCCATCTCAGGATCGCCGACAATCCGGAGGACCTGCACAGCGTGCGCATCGGCCTGGGCGGCGCGCGCGCGCTCATCGGCTGCGATCTCGTCACCTCCAGCCAGGTCGATACGCTCTCCAGGCTGGGGCGCGGGACCAGCCGGGCGGTCATCAACACCTATCGCACCTACACGAACGAGTTCGCCCGCAATCCGGACATGTCCTTCCCGGAGGACGAGCTGCGCACCCGGATCGAGGCGGCGCTCGGCGGCGATGCCGTGGAAATGATCGACGCCACGCGCCTCGCCACGGCGCTGCTCGGCGACGCCATCGGCTCCAACCTGTTCATGGCCGGCTTCGCCTATCAGAGGGGCCTGGTCCCGGTCGGGGCCGAGGCCATCGAGCGCGCCATCGAGCTCAACGGCGTCGCCGTCGAGATGAACAAGACCGCGTTCGACTGGGGCCGGCGGGCGGCGCACGATCTCGCCTTCGTCGAGCGGATCGCATACCCGGCGGATGCGAGGCAGGAACGTCCCGTTCTCGAAAGCCTGGACGACATGGTCGCCCGCAGGTCGGACTTCCTGACCGGCTACCAGAATGCCGCCTATGCAGCGCGTTACACCGCACTTGTGAATCGTGTGCGCGAAGCCGAGGGCGTCGATGGCGGCGGGCCGCTTTCCCATGCGGTCGCGCGCTATTACTTCAAGCTGCTGGCCTACAAGGACGAATACGAGGTCGCCCGGCTGCACGCCTCGGGGGATTTCCGCAAGCAGATCGAGCGCCAGTTCGAGGGGAGCTACCGGCTGGAGTTCAACCTCGCCCCGCCGCTCTTCGCCCGGAAGGACCCGGTGACGGGCGAGCCGCGCAAGATGCGTTTCGGCTCGTGGATGCTGCCGGTCTTCCGGCTGCTGGCCGCCATGCGCGGCCTGCGCGGCACGGCCTTCGACCCCTTCGGGCGGACGGAAGAGCGCCGCCGCGAGCGCGCGCTGATCGCGCAATACGAGGCCGATGCCGAGGAAATCCTCAGCCGCTTCTCCCCGGAGACAAGCGCCGCCGCCGTCGCCCTGGCGAGCGTGCCGGAGCACATCCGCGGCTACGGCCATGTGAAGCTGCGCCATCTCGAAGCCGCGGAGAAGCAGCGCGACGCGCATCTCGAAGCGCTTCGCAATCCGGGCAAACACACAGTAGCCGCCGCCGAATAGGAGCATTCCCAATATGAACGGGACGGAAACCGCGATCATTGTCGGGGTGGGGCCCGGCCTTGGCGCTTCGCTTGGGCGCATTTTCTCTCGCGCCGGCATGAAGGTTGCGCTGGCCGCGCGCACGCCGGCGAAGCTGGAGCGGGTCGCCGCCGAACTGGGCGACGCCGTCAGCCTTCACGCCTGCGACGCCACCGACGATGCGAGCGTCAAGGCGCTGTTCGCGGCGGCGCCGGACCCGGACATCGTGGTCTTCAACGCCTCGGGCCGCGTCCGCGCCTCGGTGGTGGACATCGAGACCGAAGCGTTCGAGCAGGCGTGGCGGCAAGCCTGCCTCGGCGGCTTCATCGTCGGCCGGGAGGCCGCGCGTTCCATGCTGCCGCGCGGCTCGGGCAGCATCTTCTTCACCGGCGCCACGGCTTCCGTGAAGGGCTATGCCATGTCGGCGGGCTTCGCGGTCGGCAAGTTCGGCCTGCGCGCGCTAGCGCAGTCGATGGCGCGCGACTACGGGCCGAAGGGCATCCATATCGCGCATTTCGTCATCGACGGCGGCATTCTGGGGCCGCACCATGCGCCTGACCCCGGCCTGCCGGAAGACCATCTGCTGGTCCCCGATTCGATTGCGGAGACCTATCTGCATGTCCACCGCCAGCATCGCTCGGCCTGGGCGCATGAGGTCGATCTCAGGCCGTGGACGGAGTCCTTCTGAGGAGCGGCGGGGCCTGAATGGCCGCGAGTGCGGGAATGACCATGGCAAAGCGCGTGCTGGTTCTGAACGGGCCGAATCTCAACATGCTCGGCCAGCGCCAGCCGGAGATTTACGGGCGCACGACCCTGGCCGAGATCGACGCGGACGTGAAGACGGCCGCGGGCGAACTCGGCATGGAGGCCGTCTGCCGGCAGAGCAACCATGAGGGCGAGCTCGTCACCTGGATACAGGAGGCGCGCGGGGATTTCGACGCCATCGTCATCAACGCCGCGGCCTACACCCACACATCGGTCGCGCTGCTCGATGCGCTCACGCTTTTCGAGGGGCCGGTGGTCGAGGTTCATCTTTCCAACATCCACCGGCGCGAGGCCTTCCGCCATCACTCCTACATATCGGGCGCCGGGCTCGGCATGATCGCGGGCTTCGGTCCCGTCGGATACCGGCTGGCGCTGCTGGCCCTGGCCGACCGCTGGCGCGCGGACGGAGATGCGCCGTGAGCGGCTTTCCCATCGACGAGGAGGCGGTCCGCCGGCTCGCGGCGCTGCTCAAGGAAACGGGCGTTGCCGAAATCGAGTATCGGGATGGCGAACGCAGCCTTCGAATCTCCGCCCCCGGCGCCGTGCAGGCCGCTGCTCCCGTCCATGCCGCCGGGGCGCCGCAGCACGCAGCGGCGCCGGTCGAAGCGCCTCCGCCGGCCCAGCAGGCAGCCGGCGCCGCTGAAGGCACGCCCGTCGCCGCGCCGATCGTGGGCACGGTCTATCTTCAGCCGGAGCCGGGGCAGCCGGCATTCGTGCAGGTCGGCGACCGCGTCGAGGCAGGCCAGATCCTGCTGATTATCGAGGCGATGAAGGTCTACAACCAGATTCCCGCCCCCTGCGACGGCGTGGTGCGCCAGGTTCTCGTCTCCAGCGGCGATCCGGTCGAATATGGCGAGACCATGATGATCCTCGGCTGAGCCGGTGTTTGAAAAGGTTCTGATCGCCAACCGCGGCGAAATCGCGCTTCGCATCATCCGCGCCTGCCGGGACCTCGGCATCCGCACGGTCGCGGTCCATTCCACCATCGATTCCGACGCGATGCATGTGCGCCTTGCGGACGAGAGCGTGTGCATCGGCCCGCCCGCGCCGCGCGACAGCTATCTGAGCATGTCCGCGCTGGTCTCGGCCGCGAGCGTGGCCGGCGCGGACGCGATCCATCCGGGCCTCGGCTTCCTCGCGGAGAACGCCGCCTTCGCCCAGGTGGTCTCGGATCACGGCTTCACCTTCATCGGGCCCAGTCCCGAACATATCGCGACGATGGGCGACAAGATCGCCGCCAAGGCGGCGATGATCGAGGTCGGCATCTCTCCGGTGCCCGGCAGCGATGCCGCGGTGGAGGACGACGCGGAAGCGGCGAGGATCGCCGACGGGATCGGCTATCCGGTGCTCGTCAAGGCGGCGGCGGGCGGCGGCGGGCGCGGGATGCAGATTGCCCGCGCGCCGGAGGGCCTCGCCCGCGCGCTCGGGCTGGCGCGGCGCGAGGCGGCAGGCGCGTTCGGCGATTCGCGGGTGTTCATCGAGAAATTCGTCGAGAACCCGCGCCATATCGAGGTCCAGGTGCTGGCGGACTCGCACGGCAACGCCGTTCATCTCGGCGAGCGCGACTGCTCCATCCAGCGCCGCCACCAGAAAGTCATCGAGGAAGCGCCCTCCCCGGTTCTGGACGAGGCGCAGCGCGCCGGGATCGGCGCGCGCGCTGCGGAGGCCGTCCGCCGGCTCGGCTATCTGGGCGCGGGCACGCTGGAGTTCCTGTTCGACGGGCGCGACTTCCACTTCATCGAGATGAACACGCGCCTGCAGGTCGAGCATCCGGTCACGGAGATGGTCACCGGCATCGATCTCGTTCGCGAGCAGCTGACGGTTGCGGCCGGCGGCAGGCTGCCCTTCGCACAGGAGGAGGTGCGCTTCGACGGCCACGCCATCGAATGCCGCGTCAATGCCGAGGACGCCCGCACCTTCGTGCCTTCGCCCGGACGGGTCCGGGAATACCACCCGCCGGGCGGGCCCGGTGTGCGGGTCGATTCCGCGCTCTTCGCCGGCTGCATGGTGCCGCCGCATTACGACAGCCTGATCGCCAAGCTGGTGGTCCACGGGCCGGACCGCCGGACCGCGGTCGCCCGGCTCGCCCGCGCCCTCGACGAATATGTCATCGAAGGCATAGACACCAATCTGGACCTGCACCGGCGCATCGCCGGCGACCGGGATTTCAACAGCGGAGCCTATGACATCCACTGGCTCGAACGCTGGATGGACGGCGCTTGAAGCGGATTTCGGCGGACATGCTGCTGACGGCCTACCGTCTCGGGCTTTTCCCCATGGCGGACGGGCGCCGCTCCAGCACGCTCTACTGGCTCGACCCCCGCCGGCGCGGCGTCATCCCGCTCGACGGCTTCCATGTGTCGCGGCGCCTCGCGCGCACCGTGCGGCAGGGCCGTTTCGAGGTCCTTGTCGACGGCGATTTCGACGCGGTGATCGCGGCCTGCGCCGAGCCTCGCGCGGATGACGGCGATACCTGGATCAATGACGACATCCTGCGGCTCTACCGCGAGCTCCACCGGAAAGGCGCCGCACGCAGTGTGGAATGCCGCCTCGACGGCCAATTGGCGGGCGGTCTTTACGGAGTAGCCATAGACGGCGCCTTCTTCGGCGAGAGCATGTTTTCGCGGGTCCGGGATGCCAGCAAGGTGGCGCTGGTCCACCTGGCGGCCCGCCTCAGGCTCGGCGGCTACCGCCTTCTGGACACGCAGTTTCTGACCGACCACCTGGCGACCTTCGGCGCGGTGGAGATCAGCCGCACGGACTATCGCCGCCGCCTCAAGGCTGCGCTGGAGGTGGAGACCGAACTGCCGCGCGACCTGCCGGAGGGCGCGCTGGAGCGCTTCCTGGCCGCGGCGCGGCTTACGCAGCCTCCAGCGGCACGATAGGCACGACGTCCTTCACCACGATTCCGCCCCGGTCGCCCGGCTCGACGCTGCCATAGCGCGCGGCGAAGGCGTCGGGAAGCCGGCGCCCGCTGGGCGGGCAGAGCCAGAGCCTGAGCAGGTGGCGGCGGCGCTCGGGCTCGGGCCAGTCCTCGAAGGCCGTTCTGTCATGCAGGATGACATGGTTGCACAGGAACTGCATGTCGCCGGCCTCGAAGGCCATGTCGAGCCGGAATTCTTCGCTGTTGCAGAGCGAATCGAACAGATCGAGCGCCTCGACCTGTTTCGGCGTCAGGGCCGGCACCTCCGGGAAGCGCCGCGCGGACTCGATGTAGCGCCGCGTATAGATCGTGGTCAGCTCGTCGCCGATCCGGTTGAAGACGGGCAGCGCGAACCAGGGCTTCATGCCTTCCGGCACCTCGCCGCGCCGGTCGACGATGAACGGCTCGTAAAGCTCGGCGGCAAGGTCCGGGCGCCGCTGCGCCATCTCGTTGTGGACGGCAACGGAACTCACGATGGAGCTGAGGCCGCCCGACCGCGCCGGCTGCAGGCACATCAGCGCAACGATATCGACCGAATCGGTGTGGAAAAGCTGGCGCTCACGGGTCTGGTAAACGCGGACATTGGGATCGCTGCTGTGCAGGCCCACATCCTTGACATGGCCCATCAGGTGGCCCCTGGCGTTCTGCGAGCGCGCGCTGCCGAAATGCGCGCCGATGCCCCAGAAGGCGGCGACGGCCTCTTCCCGGCTCATCCGCTTGACCGGCAGGCCGCGCAACAGGAAGAACCCCCTGCCCTCCAGCAGTTCGCGCCTGAGCCGGGCGAGCTTCGGACCGAGCGCCGGCAACGGGAATGCGTCCCTGTCCACCTCGATCAGGGGCCGGTCGATCGCAGCCACAGCGCGGTCGATTTCCTCGATCTCGGTATCGGAGAGGCGAAGCTCCCAGCCGCTCCCGGCGCACATTTCCGGGCCGCGCCAGGCCGCGGGGCTGTCGAGGACTTCTGGAGAAACGGTCGTCATGCCATGCTCTTCCGGTCTATGTCGTTGCTGGAGACTATACCCCCGATGCTGCCCCCGGAATCAATGGCGCCGGAGCGCCCGGCCCCGTGACGCCCGAGGAATTCAGGACCCACGCCCACCGCTTCGTGGACTGGATGGCCGACTACATGACGGAGGTGGAGCGCTACCCCGTCCGCGCGCAGACCCGTCCGGGCGAGATTGCGTCCGCCCTGCCCCCGGCGGCGCCCGAGGCGGGAGAGCCGATGGACTCCGTGTTCGCGGATTTCGAGCGCATCGTGATGCCGGGCATGACCCATTGGCAGCATCCGCGCTTCTTCGCCTATTTCCCGGCCAACTCCAGCCCGCCTTCCGTGCTGGCGGAGATGCTGACGGCGGCGCTCGGCGCGCAGTGCATGCTCTGGCAGACCTCGCCCGCCGCCACCGAGATGGAAACCCGGATGCTGGAATGGCTGCGGCAGGCCATCGGCCTTCCGGAAGGCTTCTCGGGCGTCATACAGGACTCGGCGTCGTCAGCCATTCTTTGCGCCTTGCTGACGGCGCGCGAACGGGCGACGGGAGGGGCTGCGAATGAGCAGGGCCTCGCCGGGGCCGGGGCGGCGCCGGTCGCTTACACCTCGGACCAGGCCCACTCCGCCACGGAAAAGGGAGCGAAAATCGCCGGTTACGGGCGCAATCATGTGAGACTGGTCGAGACCGGCGGCGACTTCGCGATGCGGCCGGATGCGCTCGACGCCACGATCCGCGCCGACAGGGCGGCCGGTCTCCGGCCCGCCTGCATCGTCGCAAGCATGGGCACGACCGGCGTCGGCGCCATCGACCGGCTGGGCGAGATCGGCGCTGTCGCCCGGGCGCACGACGTCTTCTTCCATGTCGATGCCGCCTGGGCGGGCAGCGCGCTCATCTGCGAGGAGCACCGCTGGATGCTGCGGGGCATCGAGACCGTGGACAGCCTCGTCTTCAACCCGCACAAATGGCTGCTGACCAACTTCGATTGCTCGGCGCATTTCGTTCGCGATTCGGACTCGCTCGTCCGCACGCTTTCGATCCTCCCCGCCTACCTGCAAAGCCGGGAGGGAGACGCGGTGATCGACTATCGCGACTGGAGCGTGCCGCTGGGGAGGCGGTTCCGCGCGCTCAAGCTCTGGTTCGTGCTGCGCAGCTACGGACTGGCCGGACTCAGGGAGCTGATCCGCCGGCATGTTGCGCTCGCGGCATGGCTGGAAGGCGAGATCGCAGCGCATCCGGATTTCGAGCTTATGGCCCCCAGATCCCTGTCATTGCTCAATTTCCGCTATGCGCCTGCCGGGGTCGATTCGCTGGACGAACTGAACGAGCGGCTGCTGCACGCACTCAACGACGAAGGCCGCATTTACCTGACGCAGAACATCGTGCGCGGCGCTTACGCCATCCGCATCTCCATCGGACAGACCGGCACCGAACGCATCCATGTCGAGCAGGCGTGGGAAGCGATCCGGACCGCGGCGGACCGCTTGTAGGAGCGCCCGGCGTTTCTTTCCCGGAAAATATACAAAAATTTCCCTTCATGGGCTTGACTTTCGCCCATATGGTGTAGAATGAAAGTAGAGAGAGGGGCGGCTTCCGGGGCCGCCTTTCGGCGTTTCTGCAGAAAAGCGACCGGCTGGGGGTCGAAAAAGCCCCCGGCGTGAGCAAGCGCGAGAGGTGCGTGCGCCGTCTCGCGCGCGCAATCAGGTGCGCGAACCGCGCCGGCACCGACGCCCGCCCGCGCCCGCACGCGATACGCGCGAATCAGGGTCCGCTCCCGGCCCGGCCGGCGGGAGAGCGGAGGGAACGAAACGAGGGGAGGAAGGGCCGCCGCAAGGGCGGCGCATGACAAAACATGACATATCATGACACGGCGCACGGGTCCCGACCGCCGGGGACCGAACGGGGAGGTCTCCGCCTCCTATCCGGCCTTTGCGATCACGAAACGGTAGGGCGCGTCCGTCTCGTGCGCTTCCACGATGTCATGGCCTTCGGTGGCGCAGAAATGGCGCATGTCGATGGGCGATACCGGGTCGTCGGTCAGCACCTCCAGCCGGTCGCCCGGCGCCATCGCCTTGAGCCGCTTGCGCGCCCGCAACACCGGAATCGGGCAGCGCAGGCCGGTCGCGTCGAGACGTTCGGCCATGCGTCAAAAGGCGTTGAGAGGGATCTTGAGATAGGCGCGGCCGTTGCTTTCGGGCTCCGGCAGGTCTCCGCCGCGCATGTTGACCTGGATGGACGGCAACAACAGCGCCGGCACGCCCAGCACCTTGTCCCGCTCGGTGCGCATGGCGACGAAGGCCTGCTCGTCGATGCCGTCGCGCACATGCCGGTTCGCCCGGCGCTCCTCCGCCACCGTCGTCTCCCAGGCGACTTCCCGGCCGCCGGGCGCGTAGTCGTGCCCGACGAAAATGCGCGTCTCGGGCGGCAGCGACAGGATGCGGCGCGCCGAGCGGTAGAGCGCCGCCGCGTCGCCGCCGGGGAAGTCGCAGCGCGCCGTGCCGAAATCCGGCATGAAGACCGTGTCGCCGGTGAAGGCGGCATCGCCGATGACATAGGTGACGCAGGCCGGCGTGTGGCCCGGCGTGTGCAGCACCCGCGCCTCCACCCGCCCGACCCGGAAACGCTCCTCGTCCTCGAACAGGCGGTCGAACTGGGAGCCGTCGGCGAGGAACTCCGGAGGCAGGTTGTAGATGTCCTTGAAAACCGCCTGCACATCGACGATGTGGCTGCCGATGGCCGTTTGCCCGCCGACGGCTCCCTTCAGGAAGGAGCCGGCGCTCAGATGATCGGCGTGGACATGGGTTTCGAGAACCCACTCGACGGTCAGGCCGCGCTCGCGGACCCGCTCCAGAATACGCTCCGCGAAGGCGGTTTCCGTGCGCCCGGAATAGATGTCGTAGTCGAGCACCGGATCGACAATGGCGGCCCGGCCGGTCTCAGGGCAGGCCACGATATAGCTCACCGTCGAACTCGGCTCGTGAAACAGCGCCTCCACCAGCGGTCGGTCGGCCAAGAGTCGCCCTCCCCTGCGGTGAGGCGCTATCCTATACCGGATTCACAAACGGGAGAACGCATCCGTGACTGCGCCGCTGATCGACTACCGCTCCGAAGACGGTATCGCAACCATCACGCTCAACCGGCCCGACAAGATGAATGCGCTCTCGAACGGGCTGGTCGCCGAACTCATCCAGGCCTTCGAGCGGTTGCAGGACGGCGACGACCGCGTCGCGATCCTGACCGGCGCCGGCGAGCGGGCCTTCTCGGTCGGCGCGGACCTGCGCGACCCGCCCCGCGACCCGGAACTCTGGGAGTGCATGCCGGGCGTGGGCGTGATGGTGGACAAGCCGATCATCGCCGCCGTTCACGGCTACTGCGTCGGCGGGGCCTTCTGCCTGGTCGAATTCTGCGACCTCGCCGTCGCCGACGAGACCGCGGATTTCTTCTATCCCGAGGCGCAGATCGGATTCTGCGGCGGGCTGATTGCCGGGCTGGCGGCGCGCATCCCGCACAAGCTCGCGATGGAATTCATGATGACCGGGAAGCATTTCGACGGCGAGCGCGCCGCCGAGATCGGCATGGTCAACCGCGCCGTACCGAGAGGCGAGCTGATGGCCGCGGCGAGGGACTACGCCACCATCCTCCGGGACAGCGCGCCGCTCGTGCTCAGGACGGTCAAGCGTTTCGTGCGCGATACTGTGGTGGCGCGCGGCCCCTCGGAGCTCCAGGCGCTGGCCCGGCGGGAGCTGCTTTCGATCAGCCGCAGCGAGGACCAGAAGGAAGGCGGGCGCGCGTTCCGCGAGAAGCGCAAGCCTGCGTTCACCGGCCGATGAACGACGAGGTCGTCTTTGAGGTCCGCGACGGGGTCGGCCTCATCCGCCTCAACCGGCCGGAAAAACTCAACGCCTTCACCAACGCCATGCTCGAGGACTGGCTGGAGGCGCTGGACGAGGCGGAGGCCCGCGAGGACGTGCGCTGCACCGTCATCACCGGCACGGGGCGTGGCTTCACCACCGGCGGCGATGTTTCCACGATGGGAAGCGGGCAGGACAACAGCCCGAAGACCACGAAGGACCGCATCTGGGAGACGATCCAGGCGGTACCGAAGCGCCTCGCCGGCATGGACACGCCGACGATCGCCGCCGTCAACGGCGTCGCCACGGGCGGCGGGGTCGATGTCGCGCTCGCCTGCGACATACGGGTCTGCGCCGCCTCGGCGCGTTTCGCCGAGACCTATGCCCGCCTCGGCCTCATCCCCGGCGCGGGCGGGGCGTATTTCCTGCCGCGCACCGTGGGCGTGGCCCGCGCGCTGGAGCTGCTGTGGACGGCGGAGTTCATCGACGCGGAGACGGCCGAGCGCATCGGGTTGGTCAACCATGTCTATCCGGACGAGAGCTTCCTCGATGACGCGATGGCGCTTGCCGGCCGTATCGCCGCCGCCGCGCCGCTCTCGGTGCGCTACATCAAGCGGACGGTCTATCGCTCGCTCGCGACCGACATGCTGACCAGCTTCGACCTCGTGTCCTCGCACATGACCGTCGTGCGGTCGTCGGAGGACCATGTCGAAGCCGTGGCGGCGTTCCGCGAGAAGCGCGCGCCGGAGTTCAAGGGCCGGTGACGGCCCCCGCCCGCACCGAAACATGACATTTCATGACATCCCATGACACTTCATGACGCCTCTGCCCTTCCGGCACCCTCCGGCGCGGGGCATAGTCGCCGCTCCGATTGCCGCTTCCATCAGGAGACCTGAACCTTGTCCAAGCTGACCGAACAGGACCTTGCCGCCCTTCGCGCCCTCGATACGCCCACGATCTGCAATGCGCTCGAGGTCGTGGCCGGCAGCCGGCTGAACACCGGCTTCACCGTCGAGCCGCTGGTCTGCCCCTTCCCGGACCTGCCGCCCATCGTCGGCTATGCGCGCACCGGCGCCATCCGCTCGCAATTCCCGAGCGCCGTCGGCGGCGACGACGCCGCGAAGCTGCGCGTCTCCTATTACGACTATGTCGCCCATGGCGGCCCCGCGCCGCAGATCGTGGTGCTGCAGGACCTTGACGGCCCGAGGGCCGGCTTCGGCGCCTTCTGGGGCGAGGTCAACTCCAACATCCACAAGGCGCTCGGTTGCCTCGGCGTCGTCACCGACGGCTGCATCCGCGACATTCCCGACTGGGCCGACGGGTTCCAGGCCGTGGCCGGCTCTATCAAGCCCGCGCATGCCCATGTGCATGTGGTGAGCTTCGGCGGGCAGGTGAGCGTCGCCGGCATGGTCGTCAACGATGGCGACCTCGTGCATGCGGACCAGCACGGCGCGGCGGTCATTCCCATCGACCAGGCGCGCGAAGTGCCGAAGGCGGCGGCCGAGGTCGCGGCCAAGGAGAAGATCGTGCTGGATGTCTGCCGCGGCTCCGGCTTCACCTTCGAGAAGCTGAAACGCGCCATGCTCGGCCCCGAAGACGTACACTGAGGGCGCCGGGGCCCCGCGCCATGCGCCTTCCCCTCCTGCCGCTGGCTGCGATGGCCGGGCTGGTCGCGCTCTCCAATGTGCTCGTCCAGTATCCGATCAATGACTGGCTGACCTGGGGCGCGTTCACCTACCCGGTCTGCTTCCTGGTCACGGACCTCACCAACCGGATGCACGGCGCGGCGACGGCGCGGCGGGTCGTCTATGTCGGGTTTGCCGCGGCCGTGCTGCTGTCCATCGTGCTCGCGACGCCGCGAATCGCGGTCGCCTCGGGCCTGGCCTTCCTGACCGCCCAGCTTCTGGACGTGACGGTGTTCGACCGGATGCGGCAGCGGGCATGGTGGCAGGCGCCGCTGGTCTCCTCGATGCTCGGCTCGGCGGTCGATACGGCGCTGTTCTTCTCGATCGCCTTCTACGGCACCGGGATTCCCTGGGTCACGCTCGGGATCGGGGACTTCCTCTGGAAGGTCGCCTTCGCGCTCGCCATGCTGGTTCCGTTCCGGCTGCTGATGCCGGCGACGGCCGGGCGGGCCGTTCAGTAGTGGGAGACGCCGCCTTCCGCCGGGATGACCGCGCCATTGACCATGCGGGATTCGTCCGAGGCCAGGAAGAGCCCGATATTCGCAATGTCCTCCGGCGGGCCGATGCTGAACGGATAGCTCTCGAAAACCGCGAAGGGCCCTTCCTTCGGGCGCTCCCCGCCGGGCCCCGGATAGCGCGCAAGGATGCGCTCGGTCAGGATGAGCCCGGGGCAGATGACATTGGCGCGCACGCCCTGGTCGGAATAGGAGCCGGCGAGCGAGCGGGTGAAGGAGATCAGCCCGCCCTTCGCCGCCGAATAGACATGGCTGGGCACGAAACCGCGCAGGGCCGCGACCGAGGAGATGTTGATGACCGCCCCGCCGCCGCCCGCGATCATGTGCGGCACCACATGGCGGCACATCAGCATCGGGCCCTTGAGATCGAGCGGGATCGTGCGGTCCCAGACTTCGAGATCGACCTCATGGATCTTCGTGTCCTCGGGGACCGATCCGCCGGCGCAGTTGAACAGGATGTCGATGCGCCCGAACTCGGCCATCGCCGCCGCCGCACAGGCGGCTGCGGAAGCGTCGTCGGTCACGTCGGTGCGATGAAAGACCGCGCCGGTCTCGGCTGCCGTTGCAGCGCCCGACGCCTCGTCGATCTCCGCCGCCATCACCTTCGCGCCCTCGCGAATGAAGATTCCGGTGGCCGCCCTGGCGATTCCGGTTCCAGTCCCGGTAATCACCGCGATCTTGCCTTCGAGCCGTCCCATATCCTGCACTCCTCTCGCTGCCGCCGCCCGTCAATAGGCGGAGATGCCGCCTTCTCCCGGAATGACCGCGCCGTTCACCATGCGCGCCTCGTCCGATGCGAGGAAGAGCGCGATATTGGCGATGTCCTCGGGCTGGCCGACGCCGAACGGATATTTCTCGAAGGTGCCGATCGAGCCTTCGCGCGGGCGCTCCTCGTTCGGCTGGCGGTAGCGGGCGCGGACGCGCTCGGTCAGGATGAGGCCGGGGCAGATCACATTGGCGCGCACGCCCTGGTCCGAATAGGAGCCGGCGAGCGAGCGCGTGAACGAGATCAGTCCGCCCTTCGCAGCGGAATAGATATGCGCCGGATGGTTGCCGCGCAGCGCCACGACGGAAGAGACATTGACGACGGCGCCGCCGCCGCCCGCGATCATGTGCGGCACGACATGGCGGCACATCAGCATCGGGCCCTTGAGGTCGAGCGGGATGGTGCGGTCCCAGACACCGAGATCGACGTCGTGGATCGCCGTGTCCTCGATCACCGACCCGCCGGCGCAGTTGAACAGGATGTCGATGCGCCCGAACTCGGCCATCGCCGCCGCCGCGCAGGCCGCCGCCGAGGAATCGTCGGTCACGTCGGTGCGGTGAAATGCGGCTCCTGTGTCCGCCGCCGCCGCAGCGCCCGCCGCTTCGTCGATCTCCGCCACCATCACCTTCGCGCCCTCGCGAATGAAGATTCCGGTGGCTGCCCTGGCGATCCCGGACCCGGCGCCGGTAATGATCGCAATCTTGCCTTCCAGGCGTCCCATCTCTTGCTTTCCTCCCGATCCGGGCGCTAGGGTCGCGCCCATGGCACAGGAGCTTATCAATCCCTGCGGCATCTACCAGCGCAATAGCGGCGCGCTGGCGCCGCGGCGCTCGCTGGAGGACGTCAAGACCGTTGGCCTGTTCTCCAATCTCAAGGCGAATGCAGACCTTTACCTGGAAGAGGTGTCGCACCGGCTGAAGGCGCGCTACCCGCATCTGGAGTTCGAGCTCTTCCAGAAGATCGCGAGCGAGCCCGCCAATTTCTCGCAGCACTGGCTCGACCGGGTCCACGCCGTGGCCGCCGCTTTCGGGGACTGAGGCTCCTGCACGTCGTGGTGTATCCATGACGCGATCAAGCTTGAAGAGCGCGGCATTCCGGTAGCGGTCACCTGCACGGACGAATTCTTCGCTCTCGGCAAGGCGGAGGCCGAATGCCTCGGCATGGCGGGCCTGCCGATTGCGGTCGTGCCGCATCCGGTGGCGAAGCTGCCGCCCCCCGGCGTTTCGGAGATCGCCGACGAGGCGATAGACCAGATCGTCCACATGCTGGAGGCGGACGCGGCGGCGCTCGCGGAGGAATGCCGCAACCGCCCCCTGCCGAAGCGGGGCCGGATGCGCTACCGCTCGCTGTTCGAGGGCGACTTCAACGCGCCCGGCGCGCCGGAGCGGATTTCCGGTCCCGACTCACCGGAGGCGCTGAACCGCGTTTTCTACCAGCGCGGCTGGACCGACGGCCTGCCTTTCGTTCCGCCGACGCCCGACCGCTGGGACGCCATGCTGGGCGGGCGCGACCCCGATGAGGAAATCGGGCTTATCGAGCCGCGCCTCGGCCTTGCGACGGTCGGCAAGGTCGCCGCCAACGCCGTTATGGCCGGGGCGGTGCCGGCGATGATGCCGGTCATCCTCGCCGCGACGCGGGCCATGACCGCCGAGCGGCTGAACCTGAAGGCGCTCCAGTCCACGACCCATCCCTGCGGCCTGCTGACCGTCGTGCACGGGCCGATAGCAGAAGAGCTCGATATCGCGTCGGGCACCAACTGCATGGGCCAGGGCGTCCACGCCAATGCCGCGATCGGGCGCGCGGTCCGCCTGGTGCTGACCAATATCGGCGGCGCGCAGCCCGGCGTGCTCGACCGCGCGACGATGGGCACGCCCGCCAAATACAGCTACTGCTTCGCGGAGAACGGCGAGGCCAATCCCTGGGCCGCCTTCCACACGGAACGCGGCTTCGGCGCGGAGCAGAATGCCGTCACGCTTTGCGGCGTCGAAGGGCCGCACAATGTCAACGACCATTACAGCGAAACGGCCGAAGACGTTCTGCTGACGATCTGCGGCACCATGGCGACGCCCGGCTGCAACAACTCCTATTTCCACGGCGAATATCTGGTGGTGATCGGCCCGGAACATGCCGAGGTGATCGCGCGCGAAGGCTGGTCGAAGGAGGATGTGGAGCGATTCATCATCGAGCGCGCGATCATCCCGCGCTGGCATATCGGCAAGGCGCAGATGGCGCTTTACGGCCAGCAGGTGCCGGAGCGTTTCGTCGGCCCGGACGGCAGGGACGGCGTGCGCATCGTCAGCGAGCGGGAACAACTCATGGTCATGGTCGCCGGCGGGGCGGGACGCCACTCCTGCGTCATCCCGTCCTTCGGCAGCACGCTCTCCGTCACCGAGGCGATCCGGGAGTAGCCGATCATTTCCTCAGGTCGGCCAGGAGCGGCATGACGTCGCTGGCGAAGCGCTCGATCTGCTCCGAGCGCCGGTCATACGGGCCGACGAAATCGACGACCATGTGTCTTGCGCCCGCCCGGTGGAACTCGGCTATGCGCTCGGCCACCTGTTCGCCCGTGCCGAGCGCCGCATAGCGCGCCGCCGCCTTGCGGAAGTCCATGGCGTAACGGCGGGACAGCGACTCGGTTGCGATGTCGAGGGCGCGCTCGTAGCTGTCGTCTATGCGCGCAAAGAGCAGATGGCCGGTGCCGAATGGCGCGTCTTTGCGCTCGGCCGCTTCCGCTGCGCCGTCGATTTCAGCCAGCGCGCGCGCAAACATCTCCGGCGTCACGACATAGGAGAGGTAACCGTCAGCGAGCCGCCCGGCGCGCCGCAATGCCGGCGGCCGCCGTCCCCCGCACCAGATCGGCGGGCCGCCCGCCCGCCTTGGCGGCGGCAGCATCGGCACATCCTCGAAGGAGAAATGGCGCCCGCGATAGCTTGCCGGCTTCCCCGACCAGAGCGCGCGGACCGCCTCGATACTTTCGGTCAACCGGCGGCCCCGCTCCTCCCGGGGCACGCCGCAGACCTCGTATTCCTTCGGGAACTCGCCGCCGACGCCGACACCGAAGATGAACCGTCCCTCGGTCAGGTGGTCGAGCGTGGCCGTCATCTTTGCCACCGGCCCCGGATGGCGCAGCGGCAGCAGGTAAACGCCCGTGCCGAAGACCAGCCGCCGGCTCGCCACCGCCGCCTGCGCGATCATCAGCAGGGGATCGAAAAACGGTATGGCGAAGGAAACATGGTCGCCCAGCCAGATCTCGTCGAAGCCCTTCCTGTCCACGTCCTCTACGAAGGCCACGAGATCGTCGATGCGCGGGAGCCAGTGGCCGGTTTCGAAATCCCCCTGGCGGTGGATCGTCTGGATGCCGAGTTTCAGTCCCTCTTCGAGCCGGAGCGCCATGCGCCTCCCTCCCCCGTGGCTGGCGTTTTGCGGTATAGAGCGTCATCCGCAGGGGAGACGCAATGCGATGAACGCCTTTGCATCGCTCGTGGACGACCGCGCCGGCGAGGGCGTCTTCAGGGTGGACCGGGCCGTCTATACGGACCCTGAGGTTTTCGCCGCGGAGATCGAGACGATCTTCGAGGGTAACTGGATCTATCTCGCGCATGAGAGCCAGATTGCCGCGCCCGGCGACTATCTTGCCGTCTGGATGGGCCGGCAGCCGGTGATCGTCAACCGGCGGGCCGACGGCTCTGTCGGCGCCATGCTGAACGCCTGTGCCCATCGCGGCGCCCGCCTGACGCCAACCCGGCAGGGCAAGGCGACCACGTTCGTGTGCCGCTACCACGGCTGGTGCTACGACACCTTCGGCGCCTGCACGAAGATCAAGGACGAGCGCACTTCAGCATTGCCGCCAGGCGCATCGCGCGCCGATTTCGCCCTCAAGACGGTCCCGCTGCTGGAGAGCTACAAGGGTTTCATCTTCGGCTCGCTCAATGCCGATGCGCCGCCGCTCGCCGAGCATCTGGGCGAGGCTCTTCCGGTCATCGACCTGCTCGCCGACCAGTCGCCTGACGGCATGGAGGTCGTTCCGGGCCAGGCGAGCTACGTCGTGGACGGCAATTGGAAGCTCCAGACCGAAAACGGCGTGGACGGCTACCATGTCTCCACCGTCCATCGGAACTTCGTCACCACGGTCCAGCGCCGCGATCTGAAATCGGGCGCGACCGGGACCGGACGCACCGACAACACGCGCTTCATGGGCAAGACCCGTAATGGCTGCTACGACCTCGGCAACGGCCACAACCTGATCTGGACCGAGCGGGGGATGCCGGAATCGGCGCCGCTCTGGGAAGCACGCGACCGCCTGTTGCCGCTCGTCGGCGAGCGGAAATGGAACTGGATGTGCGCGCGCGGGCGCAACCTCCTGCTGTTCCCCAACGTCTTCCTCATGGACCAGTCCTCGACGCAGATTCGCGTCATCCGCCCGATTTCGCCGAGCCGCACGGAAGTCACGGTCCACTGCATCGCGCCGAAGGGCGAGAGCCGCACCGCTCGCGCGGCAAGGCTCTCCAAGTTCCGCGATTTCTTCCTGATGAGCGGGCTGGCAACGCCGGACGATTCAGCGGCGCTGGAGGACACGCAGGCGGGATGCGAAGGCCGCCTCGACCGCTGGAACGACCTCTCACGCGGCTTTTCCGCCATGCTGGAGGGCGGTGACGACGCGGCAGCCGACCTCGGTATCCGTCCGGTTTCGACCAGTCCGCGCTGGGATCATGAAACGCTCTATCACGGACAATACCGCCAGTGGCGGCGCCTAATAGCCCGGGCCGACAGGACCGCCGAGTGAAGATCGACCCGGACCTGCAGCTCGCCATTGAGCGGGTCATCCATCTCGACGCGTGGCTGCTGGACGAACGCCGCTTCGAGGACTGGCTGGCGCTGTTCACGGACGATGTGACCTTCTGGGTGCCCGCATGGACCGGAGAGGAAACCCTCTCCCGCGACCCCGAAACCGAGCTCGCGCTGATCTACATCCAGGGCAAGGAAGGCCTCGACGACCGGGTGTTCCGCATCGGCACGCGGGACAGCTACGCCTCGCTGCCGATGCCGCGGTCGTGCCATGTGGTCGGCAATGTGCTGATCCTCTCCGCCGAGGAAGGCGAGGTCGAGGCCGTCGCGTCCTGGACGGTGCATCAATATGCCACGCTCAAGGGCGCGCGCGTGCATGGCGGGCGCTACCGCTACCGGCTCCGTTGCGAGGACGGCGAATGGCGGATTGCCGCCAAGACGGTCATTTTCCTGAACGATGGGGTCGATGTCGCCCTGGATATCTACAATGTCTGAACCGAACGCATCGCCGAAGGGCCTTCGCTTCGCGGTCGATTACGGGCCGCTTCTGGTCTTCTTCGTCACCTACTACGCCGCCGGCATCATGTGGGCGACGGCGGCGATCATGGCGGCAACATCCGTCATGCTGGCCGTCTCCTGGTATTTCGAACGGCGTCTGGCGCCCCTGCCGCTGGTGACGGCGGGGCTGGTCGCGGTGTTCGGCGGGCTGACCCTGCTGCTTGCGGACGAGACGTTCATCAAGATGAAGCCGACCATCGTGAAGGCGTTCATCGCCGCCATATTGCTCGGCGGCCTCGCCTTCGGGAAGCCGCTGCTGAAGCCGCTGTTCGGCGCGGTCTGGAAGATCGACGACGACGGATGGCGCAAGCTGACCCTGCGTTTCGGGCTGTTCTTCGTCGCCATGGCGGTGCTGAACGAGATCGTCTGGCGCACGCAGTCCACGGATTTCTGGGTCAACTACAAGCTGTTCGGCACGATCGGCCTCACATTCGCCTTCTCGCTGACGCAGATACCGGTCTTCCGGCGTCACTGGGTCGAGGAGCCCGCGGAAAGCGGCTGACCGCCCGGTGTCAGGCGGCTCTTTGCGCTGTCTCAAGCAAATCGTTAACAACACGCTCCAGATGATTGAGTGTGTTGCATTCACGAAGGAGGTCACAATAAGGCCGGTAGCGGCGCATTTCGCTGTCTCCCGTGCCCCAGAGCGGCGGCGGTTCGGGATTGAGCCAGATGAGCCGCTTGCAGCGCTCGTGCATCTCCTTCAGGTATTCTGCC